>CALIJJ010000015.1 GCA_938017515.1 uncultured Pseudanabaenaceae cyanobacterium | reverse complement strand
CTCGAACTGGCTGCTTTGCTGCTAGAGCTTCAGCCAGGGGATGAAGTGATCATGCCTTCCTATACTTTTGTCTCCACTGCTAATGCCTTTGTGCTGCGAGGGGCCGTGCCTGTGTTTGTGGATGTGCGAGAAGACACTCTGAACCTCGATGAGACCCTAGTTGAAGCCGCTATTACCGATCGCACCAAGGCGATCGCCCCGGTTCACTATGCGGGGGTTGGGTGTGAGATGGATGAGATGATGGCGATCGCCAACCGTCACAATCTTAAGGTTATTGAAGACGCGGCCCAGGGCATGATGGCTACCTATAAAGGACGCCCCCTCGGCAGCATCGGTCACTTAGGGGCCTATAGTTTTCACGAAACGAAGAACGTCATTTCAGGGGAGGGGGGCTGCCTACTCGTCAACGATTCAGAATTTAGCCTTAGAGCAGAGATCATCCGTGAAAAGGGCACCGATCGCAGCCGTTTCTTTCGAGGGGAAGTTGATAAATATACCTGGCAGGAAGTGGGCTCTTCGTTTTTGCCCGGGGAGTTGATTGCGGCATTTCTATGGGCGCAGCTTGAAGAGGCGGATCAAATTACAGCACAACGCCTTACGATTTGGCAGCGCTATCACGATGCATTGGCTTCGCTAGAGGAAGAAGGCATCATTCGCCGACCTATTGTTCCTGAGTACTGCCAGCATAACGCTCACATGTACTATATTCTTCTGGCTCCAGGTATTGACCGGCAGCCCATTCTAGAAGAGTTTAGGCGCAGCGATATCTGGTCTGTCTTCCACTATGTACCGCTTCACTCTTCACCCGCGGGCCAACGCTATGGCCGAGTCCACGGTGATATGCGTGTGACCAACTCAATCTCAGAACGTTTAATTCGCCTACCGATGTGGGTTGGGCTCGCAGAAACTCAGCAGGAGCAGGTCGTGGATGTGCTGAAAAAATCTTTGTATCTAAGTCGTTGATCGTTGTGCTGTAAATCTTGAAAAGCGTTGGTTCGGTGGAAGACAGTGAGATGGGCCATGATTCCGCAAAAAACAAGAATTTTGAGCGGTAGTTGATACTAGGATTTAGCTTTCGCAGGAGTTTTCAACACTCCAGAATCAGCACCTATAAAGGACTACGTGGATAACACGTTGTTGATTCCTCGGAGTACCTACGTAACGATGCCTTCCCTAGTGAGCAGTGCTCTTCTCTCCCAGCCTCTTAGCCAGCCCGTCACAGGACTCAGTCTCAAGAATCAATCCGTACTCAGTCAACTCAGTACAATTAGCTGGCTAATTCAGCCCTACGGTCAGAATTATATTGGGCCTGATGCCGGTGGCATCTATGTGATTGACACCAGTAGTTATGGCAACAATCTTGTTGGCAACGGCAATGATAATGTCATGATTGGCCTCTGGGGGAATGACTCTCTTTACGGTAATGCCGGTAACGATATTCTCGATGGCTACGGTCACGGCACCAACGGCAATGGCAACGAAGAGTACGACGTTTTGACCGGTGATTACTGGTTCTCTGAGCCGGGGATTCAGGGCGTTAGTGATGGGGCCGATACGTTTGTGTTGGGGAGTGCTTCCGAGGTTTATTACGTCGGCACCAGCCTGCACAATGGTGGCCATGCGCTGGTGACGGACTTTAATGCAGGGGAGGGCGATCGCATCCAGCTCCATAACACAGGTAACCCCGCTGACTACACCCTCAGCCAGGGCAGCAGCGTCACGGGCAATGCCGCGCTAGACACCCAAATCTTCTACCAGGGCAACCTGATTGGCATTTTGCAGGACACCACCAGCTTTAGCCTGGTGACGGATGTGAACTACGTTTAGCCCAAAAACGTCATAATCCCGCCGACCAGCGCAATGCCCCACTCACCCAAGGCAGCAGCAAAGATGCCCGTGCCCAGCGGTAAGCTGACACCCCAAATCGCCAGCGTGGTCAGATCTGGATGCTCCATCGGCATGACAACACTGCTAAAGGCGACGATCGCAAACCCTATCAAGCCAATGACTGCGCCCAAGCGAAAATGCTCCAAGATATCTTTGCGGCTGCGAGGTGTCATTTGAGATGCGGTTGAATGCTGTTGCTCAGGCTGCATGATTTCAGATCCGTTGCTTGAGTTGCCTTGCTCCTAATGACGATCGCTAGGATCAACCGTTCCCCTACCCAGAGGAAAGTCCCGATGCAAATGCCAGCGCCGATTTTCGTAGCGCAATAGCATCAGCCCCTCCGCGACGAATTCCCCCGCAAATTCTCGCTGCTGCAACTCTGCCCACATCTCCTGGAACTTGGGCCAGCGCCTTTTCGATGTCGCTGATCGTGTTGGGGAGATATTCGAAGGGCGATTCTCCGAAGCTTGGCAGAGCCAATCGCAACGTGATGTGGGGGGGGCGTAGGCCGTGCGGGTGCCGTAGCGATCGCTCAAGTCCGCAATCACCGCCTCAGCCTGCGTCTGCAACGCCTCCGGTAACATGAACGCCACTAGCCACCGCAGGGGGTCGGGTTGGCTGTCCGGTGGGATTGGCATTGCCCCAGTTCCATAAAAAGTTGAAAATTCCCCCTTCAAAATATCTCGAAAAATTCCCCCTGTGGCACACTACGGGCAGAACTCAAGCCTTACCATCGGTAGGGTGCTAGACCTTTACGAAGGGTGAATCCACCATGAGCCATCTCTCTCAGCTTCTTCCCAAGCTTTCCCTGGGATTATCCCTCGGCGTCTTGTCACTTTTGGTCCCTGCGATCGCCATCGCTCCCACCCCCATGGCCCAGGCCGGAACCTGCGCATCCAACTGTGGTCCCAAACCCATCCGCTTCACGCCGGGACAAGCCGTCAAAGTGGAAGTTATCAACAAAACCGCTAGCATCATTCTGCTCCAGGAAGTGGCCGGTAGCGATCCGATTCCCGTCGCTCCCTCCCGCAGCTTTCAGCTCACCCGTCGCGGCGGTACCGTCGATAACTCCTCCGTTGTCTTTTGGGATGCGGCAGGATTTCCGGTCAAAGTGAAGGTAAGCCAGCCCCAGGGCAACATGCTTCGTCTTGAGGTCATGCCCGAATTTGACCCACCGGGCGATCGCTCTGTGTACTTACGCGACGATGGCAGCGTTTCTATTCTCTAGGCTCGTCAATCGCGGTAGGTTGGATGGGAAAAATCATTGGCGTTTCGATTCGATGGTGCCCCTTCCTCTGCAGCGCTGGCAACCCTATCCTGAACAGCCTGAGGCTGTGGAGGCGATCGCCCAAGCGACTGGGCTGTCGCCTCTGGTGGCAACGGTGCTGGCCAACCGTGACATTACAGATCCTGAAGATGCAAAGATTTTTCTCAACCCGGAACTGCAACCCCTGCCCAGTGCCCTAGAGGAGTTTCCTGCGCTCGCAGATTGCGTTGAGTTGCTGGAGCAAGCCCTAGGGCAGAACCACAAAATTGCCATCTGTGGTGACTATGATGCCGATGGCATGACGAGTACGGCGTTGTTGCTGCGGGCCCTGCGTTACTTGGGCGGTGATGTGGATTACGACATCCCTAGCCGCATGAACGAAGGCTACGGCATCAATGAGCGCATTGTCGAAGATTTCCATGCCGACGGGGTTCGCCTCATCCTCACCGTTGATAACGGCATTACCGCCGTTCAACCCATTGCCCGAGCACGGGAGCTGGGCTTGACGGTCATCATTACTGACCACCATGAGTTGCCGGACGAACTACCCCCCGCCAATGCGATCCTCAACCCGAAATTGATTCCTGAGGACTCAGGCTATGCGGGCATGGCTGGGGTGGGCGTGGCCTATATTTTGGCTGAATCCCTCGCACGGCAGATGGGGCGACTGGATGAATTTATTGATCCGTTGCTGGAGTTGTATACGCTCGGAACGATCGCGGATATGGCGGCCCTGGTGGGCGTCAACCGTCGTTGGCTGAAGCAGGGCCTAGCCCGCTTGCCAAGGACGCGCATTCCCGGTATCCAAGCCCTAATTCAAAGCTCTGGTGTCAACACCGACAGCGACACGCTTCGCCCGGAGGACATTGGTTTTCGGCTGGGCCCTCGGATTAATGCCATTGGCCGCATCGGTGACCCTCGGGTCATTATCGATTTGCTGACGACGGATGAGATTGAAGTGGCGCGGCAGAAAGCGGAGGAGGCTGAGCTAACGAATCAAGAACGGCGGCAGTTGTGTGAGGAGATTGAGCGGGAGGCGATCGCCATCTGTGAGCAGAGTGACCTCAATCCGAAGTACACCCGCATACTGTTGCTGCTCCAAAAAGACTGGCACCACGGTGTCATTGGTATCGTCGCCTCTCGATTGGTCGAACGCTACGGCATGCCCGTGTTTATCTCAACCTATGAGGGGGATGACACGATCCGAGGTTCGGCCCGGGGCATCCCAGAGTTCAATGTGTTTGATGCGCTCAAGGCTTGCGATGTTTGCCTCGACAAGTACGGTGGTCACAAAGCGGCGGGAGGGTTTACGCTCAATATCGAGAACTTTGAAGCCTTTCAGCAGAAGCTCCAGGCCTTTGGCTGTGAGGTGCTGGAACCGGAACATCTCAAGCCGCTGGTCAATCTAGATGGTGAAGCCCAGTTGTCTGAGTTGACGATGGCGTTGTATCAGCAAATTGATGATTTGAATCCCTGGGGGATTGGTAACCCAGAGCCGGTTTTCTGGAGTGAGGATGTGCGGATCCTAGAGCAACGCACGGTGGGCAAGGGCCATGCCAAGGTCACCGTTGGCCAAAGTGATGGGGAGGGCGAGATTCACAAAGTGGCTGCGATCGCCTGGCGCTGGGGAGACTACATGCCGTTGCCCGATCGGGTGGATATTGCCTATAAGTTGAAGGAGAATTGTTGGAAGGATAAGGTGTCTTTGCAACTCGAGCTTGTGGGGATACGAATTGCGGAGAGGGCGATCGCGGAACGCCAGAGTCTCAAGTCTCAGGTTCTGCAAGCGCGGGATCGCCAGTCCCCTTTCCCTGTTCTTCGGACGGCCACGCCTTCGCCGCTAGGGCAAGCCGCTTCTGTCCCAGTCCTTGAAGCTGTCAGTGAGCCTGTCCAAGGGCAAACGCCATCGCTGAATAAACAAACGCCAAACAAACAAACGCTAAACAAACAAACGCTAAACAAACAAGCGCCGAAACAGCGTGCCATGTTTTATGTGGGCGATCGCCACTACACCTGCATTCTTCAGCCGATGGACGAGGGCAAGGAGCTGCGCATCCGCAATGATCGAGGCAATGTCCTAGCGGTTAAGCAGGGGCAGGCCGTGGGTTTGCTGGGGCCAAACCGTGAGCAAGCAAGAACGGTGGATGTGCGTGAGCCTCATTTCCGCAAGTTGATTGAGTCGGCGTTGGAGGCATTGGAAACAGCCCATGTTTCCTAGCGGATGGCCCAGACAATTAGCACATAACAATTAGCGCATAAAATAGAAGCAAATCTGCGATCAACGAACCCCGCTACAGGATAGGGCAGCGGATTGTGTCCACTGTCTTGTCCCAGTTAGCGCTGACGACAGACGAGATTTTTGCGCCTGCTGAGGCGAGTGCTTAGGATTTGAATGCTTTGATTCACTATACTTTTATCCTTGTCGAGCCCGAAGAAGATGCCAACGTTGGTGCTGCTGCCCGCGCCCTCAATGTCATGGGCTTTAGCGATCTACGCCTCGTGCGCCCCAAGGCTAACCACCGCAGCGGCAAAGCCCGCGCCCTGGCCCACGGTTCCCAACACATCCTCAAAACTGCCCAGACCTACAAAACGCTCAAAGCTGCTCTCCATGGCATTGATCTGGCCTGTGCTTCCACCGCTCGCCATCGCCTGGAAAAGCACCACTACGTTTCTGCGAGAGAGTTGCCTCAGCAATTACAGGCCAAGGGTGAAATGCTTCAGCGGGTCGCGATCGTTTTTGGCAGCGAAAGCTCCGGCCTCAGCGGTCGAGACGTTGCCTGCTGCGACCTGCTGACGACGATTCCCCAAAGCTGCACCCATCCCTCGCTCAACCTTGCCCAGGCGGTGATGGTCTTCAGCTTTATTTTGGCTGATGGGCGAACCACCGTACAAATCCAAGACCAGCGACTCAACCGTGAGGCGATGCCCCCCCAGCAGTATGCCAGCCTCAAAACCTCGGCGTTGCGATTGATGGGGCGCATTGGCCTGTCGGAGCGCTACCAAAACTACGTCATGAAAGGCTTGGCACGTCTGGGGCGCGAAGATCTCTACCTCTTGCACAACATTCGGACCAGTCTCGATCGCACCCTCGATCGCCTAGAGTCAGCCCGACCCGAGCCCCAGGAGTATCGTTCTGATGACTGATCCTGTCACGCTGACGCCCATTGCCCACATTCGCTCCTGCTATCCCGAGCGGTTTGGTATTCCTCGGCAGGCTGGGTTAGTTACTTCCGCAACTGGTGCGATCGCCTTCCCCAACACCGAAGCCCACAAGCTCTCCCTACGTGGCCTCGAAAACTTCTCCCACCTCTGGGTCATCTTCCTGTTTCATCAGCAGAACTACGGCTCATTTAAACCGCTTGTCTTTCCGCCACGTCTGGGCGGCAAAAAGACAATGGGTGTTTATGCAACCCGAAGTCCCAACCGACCTAACCCCATTGGCATGAGTGCGGTGGAACTGGAGCGGGTGGAGCAGAAGAAAAATGAAATTCTGGTGCATATTCGCGGCGGCGATTTTCTGGATGGCACGCCAGTTTTAGACCTAAAACCCTACATTCCCTACGCGGATGCCATCGCCCAGGCCACTAGCTCCTGGGCGGCGGAGCCTGATGAGCCGTTGCCGTTGTGTTGGAGTCAGGCGGCGATCGCAGCCTTAGACCAACTCTACGCCCAGGGTCTCTGTCCGAACCTTGAGCAGGTTCGAGAGCTGATTGCGGAGACCATTGCCCAGGATCCTCGCCCCGCCCATGAGCGGCACCGCGATGGGCAGCAAGGCCAAGAATGGAATCTGCGAGTGGCAGGGGTTGATGTGTTTTGGAAAGTTGAAGCGGGGATTGCTGAGGTGACCAAGCTGTTCCTCAGCCAGCCAGCAGATTAGCCCGTGTGTGAATGACACTTGTGTGAATGAAACGTGTGTGAATCAAAAAGGCGATCGCCCTATCCCCAAAAACGGGAGATTTGAGCGATCGCCTCCAATGTTGATTCAAGTTGATTCAATCGAACGATCAAATCTGGTCTTCAAACCTGGCCTTCAAATCTGTGACCAATCTAGGCGTCAGCAGCGGCCTCTTCCGCAGGTGCTTCAGTCGCTTCTGCGGGGGCTTCGGTGGCCTCAGTTGCTTCTGCCGCAGCCGTTTCTTCTGTCACGGCTTCGGTTTCCTCAGGCTTGGGCTCTTCCTTTTTCTTAGAGCCTGGCTTGGGACCCCGCTGTAAGGCTGGGTTCACTGGCGGCTTGCGACCTTCGCGATCGCCCCGGCCCTTACCCTTACCGCGCCCACCTTTACCACGGCCTTTGCCGCCACCGTCGCGGCGGTTGTCATCACGCCGTTCCTCACCTTCACCACGCTCAGCGCGTTCGGATCGTTTAATAGGTCGCTCAGCCATGGTTTAACTGGTTCACAATTTTTCAACCTGCCGATCGTACCGCGAAAAGTGCGAAAAAAAAGAGTGCACCGAAGTACACTCTCAACCCTCAAAAGACTCTTTGCCTGATGATTCAGGCTCATAACCGACTCGGGACTACATGTCGCCGCCGCGCAGCGCCAGCACCACAACCACTGCGGGACCCGCCAACACGACCAGCGCCAAAGACACGAGCTGGAAGATCAAAACAAAATCAATCCCACTGAAGAAGCTTGTGAGACCAGCCAATTGCAGAGCCATGTTTCCTCCCTATTAAACCCAAGCAAAATAAAATCTAGTTAAAAACCCAGGGTGGAACCTGCCAAAAGCCTAGAACGCATAGATACGCACAAGTTTTCGACCTGAAACCCAATAATCCCTACAGCCGTACCTGATTCTAGCGGCTGGCTGTCCCCTCGTTTTAAGGAAGTTTACAAAACTCCATTAATTTTTGTTTGTGAATTGGCTTTTGGTCGGAAGGGGCCCTCATTTCTCCCGCTGGATGATTTGCGAGAGTTGCTCTAAATCCAGGACGGAGGCGAGTTTTTCCTCGTCCATGAGACCTTTCTCTAGCACAATTTGCCGCAGCGTTTTGCCCGTGCTCAGGGACTCCTTCGCGACGGCTGCTGCGTTGAGATAGCCGATGTGGGTGTTGAGGGCGGTGACCAGGGAGAGGGTCCGTTCGCCATAGTCGTTACAGCGCTCGGGGTTGGCGGTGATGTTTTGCAGGCAGCGTTGATCCAGGGCGGCGATTGTATTGCCCAGGATTTCGATGCTGTGGATGAGGTCGTAGGCGATTAACGGCATCATCACGTTCAGTTCCAGTTGCCCTGCCTGGGCGCAGAGGGCGATCGCGCTGTCGTAGCCCATCACCTGAAAACACACCATCGATGTCATCTCAGCCATCACCGGATTGTATTTCCCGGGCATGATTGACGAGCCGGGTTGCACGGGTGGGAGCTGAATCTCCTTTAGGCCGGTCATGGGACCGGAATCCATGAGCCGCAGGTCGTGGGAGATTTTGACCAAATCCTGGGCCAGGTTTCGTACGGCGCTGGATACCGCGACGAAGGGAGCCATGCTCTGCATGGCTGCCATCAGGTGGGGGGCAGACTGAAGCGGGAAGCCGGTGAGTTCACCCAGAACCGCAGCCACTCGGTGAGCATATTTCGGGTGGGTGTTCATACCGGTGCCCGAGGCGCTGCCACCGAGACCGAGCTGCATTAAGTCCTTGGATGCGAATTCGAGGCGTCCCTTATGATCACTGAGAATCTGCGCCCAGGCCCGGAAGCTTTCCCCGAGGCGGATAGGGACCGCGTCCTGCATGTGGGTGCGGGCGGATTTGACGATGGGCTGGAATTCTTCGGCCTTGGCTGTCAGGGTGGCGATCGCCCCCTCCAGCGCCGGGTACATCGTATGGGTCAGCGCCAGCAACCCGCCAATGCGAATCGCTGTAGGAATCACATCATTGGTGGACTGACCATAGTTCACATGGTCGTTGGGGCTGACGCGTTTGTAATTTCCCTTCTCATCCCCCAGAATCTCCAGTGCCCGGTTGGCGAGGACCTCGTTGATATTCATGTGGTGGGACGTGCCTGCCCCAGCCTGATAGACATCGACGACAAACTGCTCGCGCAATTGTCCCTGCAAGATTTCATCCGCTGCCTTGACGATGACCTCGGCCATTTCTGCTGGGATGCAGCCCAGTTCGCCGTTGGTAATGGCGGTGGCCTTTTTGATCAGCAGACAGGCATCCACATAGGTGGGCAGGGGCTTGAGGCCACTAATCGGAAAGTTCTCGGTGGCGCGCTGGGTTTGGATGCCGTAGTAAGCGGAGTTGGGTAACTGGCGATCGCCCATGGAATCGGTTTCAATCCGATGGCCATTCGTTGAGCTGTTGGGCGAGCCGTTGGCCAGGGAGGGGGAGGAAGCGCTAGACATGCTGAATCAGAGGAAGCGTGGAATCCGTCCCCTATTGTGCCGGACAGAGCTAGGCGACCGACGATCGCTTTATGTTTTGAGATGAGTCCGTGGAGACGAATTCTAGGCAATTAAGACGCTGGGCACTGAACATGCTGGCTACTTAAGACTCTGGCCACTTAAGACTCTGGCCACTTAAGACTTTCGGCAAGCAACACTCTAGGCACGGTACACCTTGGCTGCTAAGAGTTGGCCAGTACCTGAAACTTTTGTAAGAGCGACGTGTTGTTGGGGGTGAGCAGCGTTTGCACGTTATTGAGATCATCCAGCATGTTCAGCTCCCGCACGCATTCTGATTCCAGGATGGAAATATAGCGATCGCGCTCCACATCACAACCCGCACTCTTCAGCAGGTGGAGGGCCATGTTGATATTGGCGAGGGGTTCCCGCAGATCCTGGGCGGCCTGCTTGAGCAACTTTGATTTGAGTGCTTCAGCTCGCTTCACATCCTTGAGTTCGTTTTGCAATGACGACAGCTCATTTTTCAGGGCTTGGGCCAGTAATTGGGTTTGTTGCTGCATGTCCTCAGCGCTGGTTTTGCGGCGCAGTCTGGCCTGGATGGCGCCGATGAGTATCTTGGGAGAGACGGGGGTCAGGAGATAGTCGTCTGCGCCCAGTTCCATGCCTTGGCGGGCACTGCTCAGGTTGTCGGAGGAGGCGAGCAAAATGATGGGCACCTGAGCTGTGGCAGCATTCTGTCGCCAGTGGTGCAGCAGGCTTTGCCACTGAGGCTGGTTGTTCCCTGGGTGGTCACCTGCCGAGGAATAACTGTTGGCAAGTGGCCGATTGCTGGGGGGAGGACAGCAGCCTTCTATGTGACAAATGATGAGCTGAGGCGGTTCTGGTGAAGCGTTTTGAACAGAGCTGAGGTCAGTTTCTCGGGCAAAAACGAGTTCGAAGCGATCGTTTTCAGCCGGTTCTTCCGTTGCTTCACCCACGATGGGATGTCCTTCCGCAGGATTCTCGTTGGGCTTGCTTTGAGCCTGGAGGGGAGTCAACGAGAGTGTTTCTGCGATCGCGGTTTGCAAGCTGGCGTCGGCACCAACCGTTAAAATTTTTTTCGTCATGGCTTCAGAACCGTGCGGCCTCTTCCCCGAGTGTACTGACCCTGTAGGGCCATGGTTCTATTGAAACGTGTTGGGCAGAATGCCGTTCACCGAGTAACTTCTGAACCTTTTTGTACTGAGGATCCGTAATTGTTTGACCTTAAAAACCGAAGGGGGTCCGTGCCAATACCTGGGTGAAAGTACCCTGATGCAGTCACCCAGGTCTTGGTCTCCCGATATCATCTCCATACTGGCCAGTATGGATTGGCCAAGCGATCTATCCCCATCCTTATCTCGTAATGGGTGGCAGGTTCACGAAAAAGTTCACGAAAAAAACTGAGCAGCGACCGGTTCCGTCGCTGCTCAGGTTCTAGGGTTTCGCTTGGTGTGATTGGACTCGCGAATGGCGGAGCTAGTGAATGATGGGGCTAGTGAATGATCTAGGCGACAGCCGCCGCATTGCGAATTTCCTGGGCTGTGAGGTAGAGCTTGCTCCAGGTACGCATGACCTGGGTGGTGCGCCAGCCGAGGGACTTGGCGATGGTTTCGATGGGTTCTCCTGCTTTCATCCCTTTCAGCAGGTCCTGTTCTTCGTGGGCTAACTTTTGCTCAAGGGTCTCCCATTGATGCTCATTGAGGCCGAGGTTGTGCTCTTGGACAGACGTTCCGAGCCACTCGGTCA
This sequence comes from uncultured Pseudanabaenaceae cyanobacterium, assembly GCA_938017515.1. Taxonomy (GTDB): domain Bacteria; phylum Cyanobacteriota; class Cyanobacteriia; order PCC-9006; family JAAUQQ01; genus JAAUOP01. Next base: position 10,662 of record CALIJJ010000015.1, on the reverse strand, counting down.
CCATGTCTGGCTCCACTTTGAGCGAGAACACTTGGACGGCGTGGTAACTCACTTTCTCGCGCAGGCGGTAGACCTTTTTGATGGGAATGCCCATTTCTGAGGCGATCGCATCCTGGGTATATCCCTGTAAATAAAGCTTGAGCCAGTCCACAGCCAAGGGCTCAACGCGATCGCCCAGGTAGGCTTCAAATTCGTCTTGTACAGATTTGCGGTGAACCTGTGCCTGTTCCCAATCCTGCTGCTTCTGAAATTGGGTTAATGCCTCATTGTCGAACAGACTCATGGGCGTCTCTTCCGCATCCGGTGCGATCTCTTCCGAAATCATGCGGACAATTTCTTTCGCCGGTACCTGGGTGAGGCCACCCCGTTGGGAGCGGTTGAGGTAGTTGACGAAGCGGTAAACGATGAGAGGCTGATTGCGAATTGGACGTAGGCAATACTCTTCCAGGCTGGCCAGGAGCAGCGTGTTGCGGAGCTGCGAGCTGGGCGTACATTCACGAATCCACTTCATTTGCGCCTGCAAGTGGCGATCGCTCTGGAGCATTTCCTGGATAACTTCACCCAGAACATCCACGACGCTGCGGTAGCGATCGCGGCTTTGGGCAACCCAGGTACGAACCTTACTCCGAATCAAAAACAGACTGCCCAGGCGCTTCATGAGGCGCTGATAGGTTTGCTGGGAACCAACGCCGATATAGCGCTGGAGCAAAATCCGATAGCGATAGTCCATTGCCTGACGAGCCAAGGCCAGCTCTCGCTGGTCCATGTCATCGAAGCGTTCTTGGTTATCCCCTAGCAACCACTGCACAACGCTGGCTTTTGTCGCAGAAGCCTGACTAGGGCAGTCTTCCTCAAGTCGTTTCGCCCATTCTGTTGCGAGAGTGTCCGCCAGTGCCATCGAATACATCCTAAGGTTGGCCTACTAATGATTGTTTCACGAGATCTGTTCAGTCGGCCCGAACATTTCTTCTTACGCACGAAACTTGCCCATTATGCACAATCTGAGTGCTTTTCTAACTCTTGAGCTGGGAAACCAGACGATCTGTCAATGTTCCCTTCTCCATTGAGTGCTTGGTGCTCCATGTCGGTCGGGTTGTGAACCCTGATATTGGGCTAGGATCAGCGGAGTAAGCGTTAATCCAGAACCACTATTCCGATTTTCATGGGAGCCAACCACACGTGTGATTTGGGCGAGCCCGGTTTTTACTATTTTGCCTACGGCTCTTGTATGTGTCCGGTAGACCTAAAACGCACCTTGGGAGAGGATACCCATCGTTATGTGATAGGTCCTGCCCGGCTTGAGGGGTATCGCCTGGGATTTTTTCGGCGATCGCCCCATCGAGACTGTGGTGTTTTAGACATTGTTCCCACAAACCAGGGAGGAATGGAGGGGGTGCTTTATCATTTGCCCTGGCGATTGAGCGATCGCCTGGATCAGCGAGAAGAAGTTCCCACCGGAGGATACCGACACCACGAAGTTGTGGTCGATTGCTGCGGCCAAAGCTATCAATCTGTGCGTACCTATGTGGTCGTCGATAAATTGACCCATGAAATAGCACCCAACGATTGGTATTTCAATGTCGTTATGCGAGGTGCAGTGACCTGTGGGCTCTCAGAGCAGTACTGTTGGCAATTGTTTAATCGCATGAACTGGCTCCAGGATCAGCAAGGCTAGGGCTCCTTCCTTCTCCCAGCGTAATTTCAGAGTGGCTTCTGGCAGGTTGCATCAATTCGCCACATCAAGATGAACCACAAAGATGCACTACATCGCGATAGAAGCCAATAAAAAACGGAGTCAAAGCGACCCCGTCTTTAAACCCTATTTAGTGAAGACACCAAAATCAAACGAAGCAATCGAACTGCACAATATCGATGCCGAAAAGGCGCAGTCCGAAAGCCCTACCGAACCCTAGAGCTGAACCGCAAAACCAAGGGCGTCATCCGCGCTCAGGAGAGAGACCTGAACCTGATAGGTTTGATTCGCTTGAATACCGTCGATGAGCAAGGTCACGACACCTTCGCCATCACGCTGGCTCTGGGTGCTGCTAGCGCCATTGCTGACGGTGACGCGGCCGGATTCAGGAATCGTTGCTTCGATGCGAAGCAGGTCGCCTGAAATCTTTTCAGCTTTCAGATGAACGGTTCCCGATGCTGTTTCCCAGGCTTGGGTGACATTGGGCTCGTGGTCCGTCAGCTTGAGGGTGAGGCGATTGAGCATCTCATAGGCTGCAATCATCGCCAGCGTCATTTGCTGCTGATGGGGGGCCGCCTCGTAGCTCTCAGGCACATTGTTACCCAGCAGACGGTCTGCCATGGCTTCGCCATCGCGGCTGTAGCCCAATAGCATCGTGCCAGCCAAGGCATTCAAAGATTGAGACTCGTCCGGAAAGAGAGATTCAACGGCTTCAACCAAGCGGCGACCATCTTGCAGGGCCGACTGAGTGAGGGCTTGGCAGCGTTGGAACAGTGTCTCCAGGACGGAGGTCGGCAACGTAACTGGCAAACGAAGCTGTCGAAGCTGCGGTTCCCAAGCCGCGATCCCGGAGGATACTGCGACCACGTCCTCATATTCAACTAGCTCTGTCTCCCAAGGAAAGAGAGGCGGGCTAGCTTCCATCTCCTGCTGGAACCGCTGTTTCAGCAGGTTATAAAAGCGCTCTTGTACCACAGATCTTGCTCCCAGTTTAAGTGGTTCATGCCCTGAAGATCGGGAGGTTATCTCCCCGTAATGATGCATGTTGTCTGGATTGATGCCAGTGACTTCATCAATCCACCCTTCGGAGTAGAGCGGGTCAAGTTCCAGGTGCGTCTCCGCAGATGCTAGGGGAGTCGCTGTCTGGACCTCATCGTTTGGTCCGTTCCGTTCCTGGAACAACCAAGCGAGAAACCGTTCTTCGAAGGTGTATGTGTTTTTATTCATATACAAGTCGCCTTCTCCGGAAAATTTTAATCCTCGGCAGCAATTTGTGCTTTGGATGCAGGACGATTGCGGAGGTCCCAAGCCTGTTCCAGCATCTTGGACCACTGACGATTCATTTGCGCAACGGTGCAACCAATGTTTTTGGCGATCGCACTGTCCTGTACTTGCCCTTGCTTCATCCGCAGAATATCTGCTTGCTTCGTGTTCAGACGATCTTGGAAGATATCCCACTCGTGGGGCAAAAGACCCAGGTTGTTTTCCAAATCGGCCTCAAGCCACTGATGAACCAGCTCCCACTGATGGGACATGGAAAACCGAATCAGGTGGTATTTGAAGCGCTGCTGGAGATAATCCCGTTCCCGTGGCGTCAGACCCAAGACCTGCTCAATTTCACTGGCAGACATGTCCTGGAGACGGAGCACAAAGTAATTCGCACAGTCATTTTGCTGCCTTGCTTCGAGATAGCCGAGGAGTTCCTGAACAACCTTCTCGCGTAGGGCATCTTCCGCCGGCTCTTCATCTTGAGCCACCATCTGCTCACGGACCTTCGCCAGAGAGGCATTACCCCGTGCCGTCTCATTCTCGGAAGAACTCCCTTCTGCGGCCTGCTCCAGGTCCACCAGCGCTTCCTGAGGCTGCTGCTGGGAGAAGGTCTGAACGCGCAGAATAATGAGCTGCTGACTACGGCCATAGGACAACGGAATACGACGCTTCGCATAGCGTTCCGTAAAGGCCATATATTCCGACAGTTCTAGCAAGGTCCTGGGTTGGAAGGTTTCAGCCACTTGAGTCTCGCGGCGAAACACATTGAGACCTTCCATGTAGAAACCCTGGAGGAAGTCCTCAATCAAGGTCAAGCGGGCCTGATAGCTGGCATGGGCCTTTGCCGGAGTGACATATCTATAGATGATTGCACTGAGCGTGCTGTGTAGCTCCACTCGCCCCTGTCGATGGCCCACTTTGTAGTATTTGAGACACTGATCGAGTCGGTGGCGAGCGAGATTTCTCGCCCACATTTTTACTTCGCCAGAGTCCTGAATCCGCTGACTTTCAGTGCAGATCCGCTCCACTTCTTCCGCGAGGCGGGAGGCAACCGCGCGGCAGTTTGCTTCGGATGCACGAGTTGCTTTCCTGAGCTCGTCGTACAACAGGTCAAAAGTTGTCTCCACGCCTCAGAACCCCTGGTGAATACGGTAAGTAGTACAGACCCTAACACACGCAGTTAGGGCTTCATAGAAAACTTGAGAAGGCCCGAAACCATAAAACATTCGTGAAAAATAATTGGTAGAAATGACTGCAAAATGTAGCTTCGACTACGCCCTGATAGTGGATGTGTTGTTTTGCAGCCCTGAGTATGGCGCCAAGAAATTAATACAACGGTCTAGAGGTTGTTTCAGGATGGTCGAGAAATGAAATGCGGCATATTCCACTGTGATCCGCCGCGAGACAATGCGATTTCCTAGACCCAAGATCCTGAAATTCTGGATGGCTTTTGAAGGGTTTTGCAGGAGGATGCTCCCAGCAAAACGTGCTAACGTGACCGCCTAGTCAACTGAGTTGGTGGCAAACATGGAGATCTTGGACCAGCAAATTAAGGCCCTCATCCAACAGGCTCCAGATGATGGAGTAACAGCAACCCTGATTGCAATTATTGCGCCTCTACTCAAACAGACTGCCAACTCACTTCGGTACCCTGAGTATCATGTGCTGCAAGGAAGAGACGAAGGCTGGATTGTAACGACCCTGAGTAATCGCACACAGCCTAGCGTAGAAAAGTCGGTTATCTACGCATTTTCTACAAGAGAGAATGCCCAAGAACATGAGTCAGGACATCATGATGATGAAACTTTAATTGTTTCTGTCCCAATTATCCACATGCTGTTCCAGCTGATTGCTCTACAAACGGTTCACAGCGTCATTTTCTTTGACCAGAACGACAGTCCAAGTCAGGGGGTTGAGATCCGCTGCGGCAACTTTCGGCAGCAAGTTCAGGCTCAGCTTTCAGCCCATCGAACCCAAATCCAATCTACTGGCCCATCAAACCTGCCTCCGGATATTGCGTGAAGGAAGGATGAAGCGACAGAACTTAACAGGACATTTGGAGCGTCTTGCGCTATCTCCTTGTTCTGGGCGATCGCCCGGGTTGAGTCTGCATCGGAGGCGGTTTACCCAGTCTAGGCCTCGCCAACGGCCGCTTTCTTTGTACGGAAGGTGACGTTGGAGCCATCCTGCATTTGCTCTAAAACCAGCAGTGGTGTGGGCTTTGCCTTCTGGTCCCATTCCATATGGGCGAGACGTCCCTGAATGGTGGGTTGCCAGTAGTCATCCTCAGCATTGGGGCTCAAGAAGGCTTCCACGCAGTCAATCAACTGTTGAATGGTTTGGGAGCTTGCCTGGGTGGGCAGCTTGACGAGGCGGATTTGGACACGAAAGAGAACCCGCTTTTCGCTGCCGGGGCCGCCGTCCGTTGGGGTGTAAACAACATCAAAGGTTTCATCGATTTGTCGCCCCGCGCTGGCAATGCCGACCACGCCGCTATCGACCTGTTTTGGCCTGAGGGCGATGGCAATGGTTTCTTTGATGCGGACTTTGATGTTGTTGAGGATGGCGAAATTGAAGGTGTCCTCAGCCATGCGCATGCGCAGATAATCGAGGTTGAAGTCCCGAGAGTGGATTAGATCCGGGTTCTGCTCCATTTTCGTCAGCGTCTTTAGGGCCAACTTGAGCTTTTTCTTCAGTTCTCGACTTTTGAAGTTTTCGAACTTGAGCTGCTTGCCCATTTTACGAATGCGGAGTCGCAGCAGTACGTTCGTCCCCACGAGGGCGACCAGCAAAATACCCGATGCATACATCCAAAGACCGCCGGTTAATGGGAGCGGCAGGGCAGGGATGCTATTGGAAGAAGGTTGCCCTTGGATGGCTTGAGAACCTGACATGAATGGTGACTCCCGAATGCTCTCGTTCGAATATTCGTAAGGTTGAGTGGCAGAAGCGAATCTCGTCTCATTTGTAGCGGGGGAATCGGGCCGACAGAATCGGCAGACTCACGGAAAAAAAAGAGCGCTATTTAATCCTTGGCGAGAGAGACACTGAAAGCCTGCGTAGACTCTGATTGTGAGGCGGTTGCATCGGAGTGCATGCTTGCCAGTTGACGTAATGGGGAGAGGCCGAGAGGACCCCGAAAATTGCAGCTGCAACGCGAGGAGAATCGTGGGCTGCCTCCAAAGGGGGTCGATGATACAACCGTGGCCTTGGGGATTGGGGGAAAGAGGCATCCCCTACGCCAGGGGCCAGTTTTGTCTGAATCGGTGGATGCCAACCGTTTGCTGCTCTGTTAACCCCTCTGTTAAACCTGCCTGTGCAGGTTTTTTTTCCAGAGATTGCCCTAGAGAGCATCGCCTGGTGACCCCAAAGATTCCTCTGCTTCAGCGTGCCTTCCCAGAGGATTGCCAGGGAGGAGCAGACTTCTCTTCTCGGTGCAGATGCCGTGGAGGGGTTGGTCCCAGGGGTCTGTGGATAGGACGTCGAGGAGAGCAAAATCAAAAACAAGGCCGAGGGTGAAGAGCTGTGAGAGCTCTGGATTGGCTAGGCAACGATCGTAGAATCCGCCACCGTAGCCGAGACGGTTGCCAGTCTGGTCGCATCCGACTGCCGGAACCAGCATTAAGTCTGCCGATGTTGGAATGACCGGCTCTGCCGTTGCAGGAGGTTCAGAAATGCCATAGCGTCCCGAGAGCAGATCATCCCCCCACTGCCAGCGTCGCCACTGCAGGGTTTGGCCCTTACAGTGAGGAAAGCCCCAACGTTTACTAGGGTGAGTTTGAATCAGCTGGCTCAGGTCCGGCTCTTGGCGAGTGCTGAAATAGGCCAGTACGGTGTGGGCCGCCTGGAATTGAGCTAGGGCCTGGACTTGCTGACACAGTTGCTGGCTGAGAGTTTGCCAGGTGGAGGTGGGTAGGGCCTGCCGTTGCTGGAGCAGCGATCGCCGCAATTGTTGCTTGTCAGTGAGGGGGCCAGAGGGCGAATTCATGGGATTGGATTCATTCAGATGGGGCATTGCTACGGCGAAGGGGGGTGCGGAGCCAACCGCAGGAATTTCTAGACGTATGCAATGACACGGACGGTCTGCGGGCAAGCTCCCTATCATAGGGAGGAATAGCAGCTCCCGGATAAACTGTGACGTTAGGGTAATCAATTCCCGGTGGGCGGATGATCGAAGTTTTAGCGGCCCTTTCTGCATCGGCGGCGGGTGGCATGCGCATTGCGCTGCCCCTGTTGGTGATTGGTCTGCTGCATCAATCAGAACTCTGGACGAGGGTTCCAGTGCTATGGCGTATCCATCCCCAGGTCCTGATTGGGGTATTGGTGAGTTGGACGCTCTGTGAGCTAATTCTGGCGAAGAGCCTCTTGGGACAACGGACCCAGCAGATTGTCCAACTTATTTTTAGTCCTGCGGCAGGTGCCATCCTTGGGGTGACCGTGGCCTGGCGCTTGGGGATGGACCCCTGGCCTTCAGGCATTATTGGAGCGATGGGCGGGACGTTGGCCCTGGCGATTCAGCTTGTTCAGACAGGCTGGTTTTTTCGATTACGTGGATTACCCATCTGGGTTACGGTCTCGGAAGATATTTTGAGCGTTTGCTTAGTGCTCCTGGCCTTTGATGCGCCGCGTCAGGGGGGAGTGATTGCGTTGCTATTGCTATGGTTAGCGCTGCGTAGCTCTACGGTTTGGCGACAATGGTATGGGCAACAAGCGGTTGCTGATGATGCTCGCTCCCATCCTCGTCGGGGAAAGTCGGCTCCCGATTAGGGAGTGCCAAAAGAGAGTGCCAAAAGATTACATGTTGAGTTGCTTAGGCCCATCTCCGATGGATAAGATGGAGGGCAGAGCAATACAGATGATCTTGATGAATGGGCCAGGAACTCGGCCAAACGAAACCCGCTTTAGACCCCGTACGCAAGATTCTCCATATCGATATGGACGCTTTTTATGCGTCGGTGGAACAGCGGGATGATCCAACATATCGAGGGAAACCCCTGGTTGTCGGTGGGCGACCTGAGCGTCGGGGGGCTGTGGCTGCGGCCAGCTACGAGGCGCGACGGTTCGGAATTCATTCGGCGATGCCGTCGCGAGTGGCAGCCCAGCGTTGCCCTCATTTGATTTTTGTCTCGCCTCGCTTTGAGGTCTATCAGCATGTTTCCGAACAAATTCGGGCCATCTTTCATGACTACACCGATTTAGTTGAGCCTCTGTCGCTCGATGAGGCCTATTTGGATGTGACGGAAAATAAACGAGGGTTGCCGTCGGCGATGGCGATCGCCCGAGAGATCCGTCAACGTATCCACCGTGAAACGGACCTGACCGCATCGGCCGGCGTTTCCATCAATAAGTTTTTGGCCAAAACTGCCTCCGATCAAAATAAGCCCAACGGTATTTTTTTAATTGCGCCGGAGCAGGCAGAGGCGTTTGTGGCGCAGTTGCCGATCGAAAAGTTCCACGGGATTGGTCCGGCCACAGCCAAGAAAATGCATGGCCTCGGTGTCCACTGCGGAGCAGACCTGAGGACCTGGCCAGAGGCAGAGCTGATACAACGCTTCGGAAAAATCGGTCGGCATTACTATCGCGTAGCCCGTGGCCAGGATCACCGTCCGGTCAACCCCCACCGCCTCCGTAAGTCCATTGGGGCTGAGATGAGCTTTAATCCGGACCTGACCCAGCTCAAGGCGATGGAGGCAGCCTTGGAACCGATTGCAGCACGCGTGGGCGATCGCCTCCAGCATCACCAGCGCCGAGGCCATACCCTAACGCTCAAGCTGAAGTATGCCGACTACCGTCAGGTGACCCGTAGCTTGACTGAAGCTGTCCCCTGGTCCGATCGAGGCGATATTTTGGACGCGGCCCTAGGGCTGTTGCGCCAGCACCTTGAGCCCCACGCCAAGGTCCGGCTACTGGGTATTACGGTCGCTAACTTGATTGAACCATCGGCCCCGCCGATGCCCAGTGACTCACACCGCCGCTTTCGGCAGCTGTGTCTGCCTGATATTGGAGATGGCCCTGGTATTGGAGATGATCCTGATATTGGAGGTGAAAATGGAGAATAGGGGACTCGAACCCCTGACCTCTGCGGTGCGATCGCAGCACTCTACCAGCTGAGCTAATTCCCCGAACAATTGCCTAGTTTGAAACTGCCTAGTCTGAAACCGCCTAGTCTGAAACGTGTTCGCTAGCCCAGGCAAAATCAATACCCTTGACTTCGCCAACGTAGGTTAGCAAACTTTACCGGGTTGATTTCGAATTAAATCCTATCACTCCCCCCCTCGCCTTGCCGCCCATTTCCCTTGCTACAATCGCAATAGAAGCTGCCTTAGCGAGGCCCCAGCCATGCCGACTCCCACCATTTCCAAAGAAACCCTCGAGCGTATGACGCCAGAGGACGTGAAGGTATTGGCAGAACGCCTGGATTCAGAAGACTATGCCACGCCCTTTGAGAGTCTTAAGGACTGGCACCTGTTGCGGGCGATCGCCATTCAGCGGCCCGAGCTGGCGAAGCCTTACCTCTACTTGGTGGACAACGAAGAATTTGACGAGTCCTAGGAGGTTTCTGGGACCTGAGTGCCTGGGGATTGACTCCCTTAGGGCGGTTCAGATGGCGTGACGATAGTTCCGGTGACGGCGATAAACGTGGCAGATACGCAAAAGACAGTGCCGTCGGCTTGGCAAGGCCGAAGGGTTTTGCTGGCGGTGAGTGGTGGCATTGCGGCCTACAAGCTTTGTGGAGTGGCCTCCACGTTGGGGAAGGCCGGGGCAGATGTCCAAGCGATTTTGACCGATAGCGCCCAGAAATTTATTGCTCCCCTGACCTTCAGCACCCTCTGTCGCCGAGCGGCGGTCACCGATGCTGATTTTTGGAATTCTTCCCAGGGACGACCGCTGCACATTGAACTGGGGGAATGGGCCGAGGTGATGCTGCTGGCTCCCTTGACGGCCAACACCCTGGCCAAGTTAGCCCATGGCATGGCCGATAATTTGTTAACGAATACGGTGCTGGCCTCCACATGCCCCATCCTGCTGGCCCCGGCCATGAATACGGATATGTGGCAGCAGGCGGCAGTGCAGCGCAACTGGCAACTGCTTTTGCAGGACCCTCGCTTCCATGTCGTTGGACCTGGAGCGGGGCGATTGGCCTGCGATCGCGTCGGCACGGGCCGTATGGCTGAGCCCACCAGTATTTTGGCCCACTTGCAATCATTGCTTTATGAATCCTCCCACCACCGCCAAGGCCAACAGGATTTGTCGGGTAAACGAATTTTGATCAGCGCCGGAGGCACCCGAGAGTTCATTGACCCGGTGCGTTTCATTGGCAATCCTTCCACAGGGCGGATGGGGATGGCACTGGCCCAGGCGGCCCGGCATCGCGGGGCTGAGGTGACCTTGGTGCATGGACCCATGGCAGCGGAAGACTTGGCTGCGGTGTCAGATATGCCCCAGGGTCTCCAGACCCTCGCGGCAACAACCGCCGCCGAGATGGAGCAGGTTCTCCAGGCGCAGTTGGCAGCCCACGATTGGGTGATCATGACGGCGGCGGTGGCAGATGTGCGTCCGGGGGTGAGCAGCGATCGCAAATTGCCCAAGGCGGATTTACCCAGCTCCCTCCCGTTGGAATCCGTGCCTGATTTGATTGCAGAACTAGCGCGCCGCAAAACGCCCCAGCAGCGAATTGTTGGGTTTGCCGCCCAGACGGG
>CALIJJ010000014.1 GCA_938017515.1 uncultured Pseudanabaenaceae cyanobacterium | reverse complement strand
GGACGCCTTCGCCTTCCAACAGCGCCGAGACCTTGCGATCGACCTTGACCTGTTGCAGTAGCGGTCCGGTCACTGTTGGCCCGGTCACGACCACAATCGCTCCATACAAAAAGGCTTGGGGCCATGGAAATTCGCTGATCCAATGGGCCGCCATTCCGCCGCCGAGGAGCGTGATTCCGGTGCCGAGGGTAATCAAATTGCGCAAACTACCGGAGACCCGGCCCAGTTCCCGCAGCTCCAGATTGAGCCCGCCCTCAAATAAAATCAGCGCCACGGCCATGGCCACAATGACGTCCAGGCCATCCCCGAGGAGGGCAGGCTGAATCAGCCCAACGCCATCGCGACCCAGGGCAATCCCAAATAAGAGGAGGAAAACAATCCCTGGAAGCTTGAGGTAGGCTCCCAGCACTTGTGCTCCAATGCCTGCGATGACGGTGAGGATCATCAGCAGCGTAATCGCGAGGCTAGAATCCATCCTTGAGCATCAAATAATAGAGCTGGCCGGTTTCGTTCATCAGTCCGGCACGATCGCCCGCGACGGTGCCACTACCAACAAACAAATCAGCGCGACCAGCACCCTTAATGGCCCCGCCAGTATCTTGATCCAAAACAAATCGGCTCACGGGGCGTTTTACATAGCCCCCGCTTCCATCCCCATAGGGAATCTGAGTGTTCATAATCGCCAGTGCACCCGGCGGAAGCAAGGATTTATCCGTTGCAATCGACCGTTCTGCGACCACGGGCACCGACAAGCTGCCCGTGGGCGGGGCACCATCTGTTTTCTTAAAGAAGACAAACCGAGGATTGCGGGGCAGGTACTCGTCCAGCGCCTGAGGATTATTGCGGAAGAAATCCAGCATTAGGGGAAGGGAAAGTTCCTCAAGGGTAAACCTGCCATCATTGACAAGCTCGCGGCCCACGCTGACATAGGGGTAATTGGTTCGCCCTGCGTAGCCCACAGACATTGTACTACCGTCAGTTAGGGAGAGCTTGGCGGAGCCTTGGACTTGGACCAGGAAGGCTTCCAATCGACTCTTGAGCCAGACGAAATCAAGGTCCTTGAGCGGCCCTTGCTCCGCTTGGAGACCGTCTTTTCCCTCGAGGGCAATGCGATCGGGGTGGGGCATTGGCCAGGTGTCGAGGTCCGCCGGAGCCGCAAAGAGGGGGTAGCGATATTCGGCGGTTTTGGTGGCGCTGGCGACGTAGGTGGGTTCAAAGTAGCCGGTGAAGTGGGCATCGTTTTGGCCACTTTGTCCGGTGGAGCGGTAAAACTCAAACTCTTTGCGAACCGCGCCTTGAAGCGCCTGGGCTGAGCGGGCGGCACTGACGAGTTGCTTAAAACGCTGGAGGCTGCGGCGGACGCGATCGTGGGTGATGCCGTCGATGGGATAGCTGGCGTAATCCTGGACCGATTTTTCGGTGTTGAGGTAGCGGAGGCTATTGTTAATCGCGCTGAGGAGCGTATCGCGATCGGCGGTGAAGCCCGCTTCTCCTAAAATCTGTGGGTCAAGACCGACGTCCGTCGGGATCTGGTCCGTGGCGATCGCCACCAGCGCAGGCAGCACGACTGCCTCGTCGGACGCTTGCTCCGGAGGCGAGGCCGTTGGGGCTGGGGCTGGGGGGCTCTCTGGAGGCGGCGTTGGCTGGGTTGGGGGTGCTTCGGTTGCCGCCGCGCCTGGGGTCGGTGTCGGTTTAGGGGGAGCCGGTTTAGGGGGGGCTGGTTGTTGGGCCGCAGGTTGAGTGGTGACAGCAGCCCGTGATGACTGGGGGGCTGCTGCGTCGTCACGGGAGAGGCAGGCAACAATGGTGCCTGCACCTAGCGTGGTGATGCCAAGGCTGGCGACCGTTGCGATCGCCATCCGATTCCAAAGGGGATGATGGTCTGGAGTCTGACGTTTCATAGAGGAAAGTTTATCCCTCCGGTGGGACGCTTTAATAGAAGCGTTCGACGCTAGAGGAGAAGATCGGTTCCACACGCATGGCCATAATCTTGGAGGGACGGGCCAGGAGATACTCGCCCTCGGTGCCCTGGGTGGGGATGGTCATGAGATTGTTGGACTCAATCTTGGGCATGAATTTTTCCTGGTACCACTTTTGGAAGTCCTTGATTGAGGAGAAGCGTACCTCTTCCTTTAGTCCCCCTTCAAAGAGGATGTGGACCGCATATTCGTTTGCTGTTCTGGCCATTGGGGACGCTCCTAAACCAACCGAATTAGTTTAACGATTATCGAGAGAAAATTAGACACGAGTTCGTGATCAGGATTCCCGCAAATCGCCTCTTACAACACATTGAATCGTTTTAACTGAGTTTCTAGGCGCGATCGCAGGGCTTTGCGCAGCTCTGCCTCACCTTTGAACTGGAATCGTTGTCCCGTGGCCACATCAAACGGAAACTGGCCTGGGAGGTCACTACGCGTCATTTGGCCAATCAAAATCTGCTCTGCCCGTTTGCACTGCAAGGCGTAACCCACCTCGACACACACCGCTGGGCTAGGGAAGAGCAGGGGGGGCTCGTCGTCGAGGGCAAGAATGGGTGTGGCGTCCGCAATAAACAGCAAGCTCTTGCGCAGCTTCCGCATCAGGCTACTTTGCAGCCGCAGAGGACCATCGCTGAGGCGGTTGGATTCCTCTAGGGTGAGGGGAATGCGAGCTTTTTTGTTGATCTGCTCAATGGCCCGGCGTAGCTCCTCGCGTAGGATGTCGCTGGATTCCCCCAGGGCACTCTGATAGCTGAAGAAGATCGTCGGGTCAAGATTAGCCAGGACTTCCCGCTTGGTGAAGTAGATTTCGTGGCTGACAAGGTCGATGTTGGCGATCGCATACCCCCCGCTGCCCTCGATATAAAACTCGACCATCTCCCCTTCCAGGTAGTTTTGGAACCACTCGGATTGTTTGACCTCATCGGCCTCGTCCAAGAAATCCGCCCGCAGTGCTGACTTGAGCAAACTGCTCTTGCTAAGGCGTAAATCATGGGGGCGTTTTTCGAGTTCTCGGGCGGGTTCGTAATCCCTGAGATACCAAGCTTTGAGGGAGATGATGGCCATGAAGGTCCTGCAGAATTCCTGGCAAAAGTCCTGGGGTTAGCTTTGCCGATGGTCTGGAACCCCGTCAAGCTTTCTCTGGAAGAATCAATCCGTCTTCCATGGCTTCGTCAACAATCCTAAAAGAGCAGCAGAGTTTTAGATGGGACCATCCCCTCACGTCGGAGCTGGTTTTGGCTAAATCGGTTGATGCAAATGGTTCGCTGCTCTGCTTAACCGGCCCCGACTTAACCGGCCTCGACTAAAACAGTTGCCAGTTGTGCTGGCGAAAGCTCTTGAGCTGATGCAGGCGCTGATTGAAGTAACGACCATCGAGCTGGTTGTAGCTGTGAATCTGGGCTGCCTTGAGGCGAATGGCCCAGCCCCAGAGGTGAGCGACTTGCACCAGTTCGGGCAACAGCTGTAGTTCCTGCTTGTGCAGCGGCAGTACGGACTCGTAGCCCTCTAGGAAGGCATTCCGGACGGCATAGCTCATGCCTGTTCTGAGGGAGGTCTGGAAAAACTTGGCAATGTCAAAGGCACGCCAACCATAACCGCACTGGTCAAAGTCAAACAGGGTCAATTGGCCATCGGGGGTGAAATGGACATTGCCACTGTGAGGATCCCCCCAGCACACGACCCAGTAGGGAGAGTCCTGAGGAAGTTGAGAGAGCGATTGCTCAAGTTGAATTCTCAACTGATTGAGATATTCCTGCTCCTCGGGACGATGGCCAAAGAAGGGGAGGAGAGCATCAATGGACTGATGGAGCAGATAATCGAGCGTTAGGGATTGACGATGGCAGGGAGGCCGAAATTTAGGTGTAACGGCGTGGATTTGGGCGAGTTGCTGGCCCAACTTTCTGGATTGAGGAACGCTCAAATCGCATAGTGGAATCTCGCCCGGAGCATGGAGGAAGAGGGAGGCGTAGCGTTTGCCCTCGGGGGCCTCGATTTCGATGTGGAGCTGACCTTCCTGGGTCAAGAAGGGGTAGGCCACGGGATGTTCGTGCTGCCGTAGACAATCTAAGAACGACAGTTCAAATTCCACCTCGGCCTTGGTTCGCCAGTGGGCCTGGGTGACGCGCAAGATATAGGGGCGGTTGCTGCGCAAGCCACTGCCCGAATCGCGTGTCTCCACGAGATAGACATCGCTCAGCCCACGGTTCCACAGGCGACATGATAGGACTGAGGCAATGGAGTACTGAGACAGCACATGTTGGACGAGCGCTTCGCAGGACAGCGTCGAATACTCAACGGGGAAGGTCTGGCCCGTGAGCTCATTACCGCTTCGAGTTAGCAGGGTTTGGGGAGCCATTCAGCTGCGAGAAAACTTGGATTTGTGGGGAAGCCCTGAGGCAAGTACGCCGGAGACTTTGGTTAATGCCCGAGACTTTGGTCATGATGCAGGGCGACCTAACCCACCTGACTACGCTCCCAAAGGTTTGTGGACAACGCTGTAATTGTAGATACCGAATGATTGGGAGCTGATGCTATTCCTGACCATGCCGAAGGGACGGTGTTAGCGATCGCCCATCTCTTTACGGTTTGTACAGAAAGGATACCAAAATCCCCCACGCCCCCACTTTTTTGGCGCTTGCGCTATGACGCTTTTCCCATGGCGCTTTCCAATGGCGCTGCTACATCGTCATTGGAGGCACTGTCCAGCCTCGCAACGGTTGCTGCACCTCGTCGGAGGTCAACCCTTTGCCTTGGACCAAGGCACCAAATCCGCCTAGTCCTATGGGATTCATGAGTTGATGAAGGACTTCTCGGCGTTGGATGGCGTGCTGGATGGAGGCCATATCTGTGGCGTCACTGGCGAGGGCGGTGAGGCGATCGCCCAATCCCAGGGCCATCAGCAAGAGTGCCTGCTTCGTGAAGTCGATCGTTTTGAGCCCGAGCGCCTCGCCCCACTGCTCTAGGGCTGTGAAATTGACATGGGCGGTGAGATCTTGCTCGCCAATATTGATGTAGGGGTCGTTGTGGTGGCTGTGTTGATAGTAGGCCTGGAGTGTTCCTTCAGTGCGGCTGGGTAAGTAGTAGCGATCGGCGCTATAGCCATAATCAATGCTGAGGCAGTAGCCGCGCTGGAGCCGCTGACTCAGGGTTTGGAGCCAGTCTTTGGCCGCCAGATTTACTTCGGTACGGTAGCCGTTGGGATAATGAGATAGATCAATGTTGAGATCGTCAAAGTAAGTTTGTAAGGCGGGAGTGGACGGAGCTGCCAGTGTTTCGACGAAGGGTCTCCCTGGGGCGGAATCCTGATTGACCTGGACATAGACTTCTTGAAGAGCGCCATCGCTGACCTCAACCAGATGGACCGGCAGTGCATCGACGAGTTCATTGGAAAAAAAACAACCCACAACGGAATTGTGGGGGATATCGTCCCAGTCGAGCCAGCGAGGCTTCTGGGGGAGTTTCCAGGTTTGAAATAGGGCGTTTTGGTAACGCTTGAGCCGGGATGATTTTTCGATGATGCCGTAGTCTAGGGCTGCGAAGCAGTCGGGGAAGTCTTGGGCGAGCGATCGCATCACATCCGCCGCTAAAATCCCTTGTCCCGCACCCATCTCAATCAATTGGAAAGGCTGAGGACACCCTAGGATTTGCCACATTTCAGCAAATTGGACTGCTAACAGTTCACCGAAATCCGCGCATAGGTGAGAAGAAGTCACAAAGTCACCCTGAGGACCCAAGCCCCTGGCTTCGCTGTAATAGCCACCGTCGGCTTGATAGAGGACCCAGCCCATGTACTCGGCAAAAGTGATCGTTCCGTGCTGCTCGATGTGATGCATGAGCCGTTGAACAAAATCAAAATCGCGAGAAGCACCATTAGAAGGTGCTGTTGTGGGAGTGCTAGGAAAGGAAGGCATCGCTCGATAGAACCTGCGAGTCAGCTTGTACAGCAACCCACAACACTGCATGTAGGAAGCGGTACAAGCTTGGATTAGCTAATCTATCGAACCATGCCGCAGCACTTCTTTTTTACTCTTGGTTCATCATGCGTGGTTCATCATGTGCATCCGCATACGTATCGGCATGCAGGCCCATGACTCTACTCTGGTCGAATGGGCATGTTTGCCTTGGGCGTTGTTGTTCGTTTTACCTCCCGTTGTTATGGCTGTTTGTCCTGATAGCTGCCTGTCTTGATTACAGCCCGTACTGCTTGCTGCCTGTCCTGATTGCTGATAGATGAGCGGGCGTGGTGACAGGTGTGAGCCCCGCGCCCGTGTTCGTTGTTGCCGTAAGCGTTTTACTGCTCGTTCTTCTTACGAAGCTTGAGCAGACCGCCTACGACACCAGCAAGACCCAGCATCATGCCAGGCTCAGGGACATCCTGAGAGTCAGCGGAGAGGCCACGAACGGCGATAACAACGTCGTTGAAGTCACGGTCAGAACGCTGGTTGTCGAAGCCTAGGTTATTGGCATCTTCACCAGTGGCACCGAGTTCACCGTAAAGGTCCTCGAAGCCAAGAATCAACCAGTCATCAACGCCATCGTTGTAGTTGTAGCCGACGACGTGCTGCAGACCATCAACGTTCTTGGACTCATCGGTGCTGTAGATGTACTGGCTGCTGCCATTGGCATTGAGGATCAGCTCAATGGAGGAGCCGATGGCGGCTTCAGGTGTGAGCTCGGTTGGCAGGAAGCTGACGCCTTGGCCAAGGTCGAGAACACCATCGGTCTCGGAGAGAACGCTGCTGGTCGAAGAGATATCAGAGAAAACATTGTTCATGACACCGCTGCCATCAACGTTGAGAGAGAGAGCATTGCGGTAGCCAGCACCTTCATTGATGAAGAAGACTTCCAGGGCATTGTTCTCGCCGTAGCCCGTGTAGACGAGATCGTTGAGGTTCACTTGGAATTGATCCGCGTTGGAGAGGAATGCGCTCTCATCTTGAACAAATTCTTGATTGAAGAAGTCGAGAGTGCTTTGGTCGAGGTCAACACGAGACTGAGCGGATGCGGAGTTAGCGGAGAGAGCCCCAGCAGCAACGATAGCGACACCAAGGATGCGAGCAGCTAGTTGAAATTTCATGGCAAGAAGGATTGAGAAAAAGAGGGTTGAGAGAGATGAATGTAGAATCCATCGGTTAGAACGTTAACCAATCGGGATCGATAGTTCTCAATTACGACCGCTCGGATGGAGAAGATAATTGAACAATTCGATTTGATTGGGAAAGCGACTTCCGAACGGAAAGCTTCATTCGTCAACACTTGCAATTCTCGAAAAAAGTGGGCGAATAAACCTCAGGAAAGACACGGATTAATTGAGAACTTTTTAGGTTGATACATGCTTCATATAGTTGCCTATATATCGTCTTAAACTTGATGCTATGAATAAGTCTTGTTGGAAGAAAATTTCCGAATAAAGAGCATATAAGAAATGCACACTCCTTTAGTGGTAAATATTGATTCTGCATCGTTTTTTTGAAGAGTCTTCCTGTGTCTCTCTTCTTTTTGGAAAAAATAAATGTGGCTTTTATCTTTTTCAGTTAGAAATACCAACCTAAGAAATTTAGTCATGCGGGGAAATCAGTGCTTTAACGGTGTTGATTGAATTCTGCCGAATTCTCTCATCAAGGCTTCGGTCCTTTTCTATGGAGTAGTGCTCTGGTGAAGAGGAGCGCTCAGGGGAGCGGAGAGATCGGATGCATACCCGCTGGATAAATGCGTTGGTTTTCTTGGGGGGCATTTGCTTGGGGGACGATGCTCTGTGGCATTCTTCTGGGATGTCGATCGCTCAGCGCTGATTGTTGGTTTGCATCCTTGCTTGGCCTATAGGAGAGGTGGAAGATTGATGGGAGCTGCCAGTGTCTAGCGGGAGGCTTCTCCCTGCTCGTAAGCTGAGCCAGTTGAGCAAAAAAAATAGCCAGCAACGTTCGTTGCTGGCTATGGACATTTCATGCGATGACGATATCTGATTGATATGTTTATCGCTTTGAACTCATGCTTCAGAGCGTTCGGCCCTTGTCAAGGATGGAGACTCTCCATCAAAAAATATTGTGTTAGCAACAATTTTGAGCAGTTGCCCTATGGTTCACTGCCGCGTGCTTTGGCGATGGACGCAGAACAAATCTGCGTCCATCGCTCTCCTTCCTTTCCTACTGTTCGTTCTTTTTGCGCAGCTTGAGCAGGCCAGCGGCAACACCCACGATACCGAGCATCATGCCGGGCTCTGGGACATCTTGAGCTGAAGCACCGCGAACTGCGAAGACCACATCATTGAAGTCACGGTCAGAAACGCCGGACTGGGGACCATAGAGGTCTTCAAAGCCAAGAATCAGCCAATCTGTGCCTTCACCATCGGTGTAGTTGTAGCCCACGGCATGCTGCAAACCATCGGGGTTGTCGGTGCCCGTTGTGCTGAAGGTGTAACCGCCATTGCCACTGATATCGTCTTCCGGCGTGTGGAGCAGGAATTCAAAGGCAGAGCCCAGGGTGATTTCGGGGGTCAGGTCATTCTGGTTAAAGCGCAAGCCTTCACCGAGCTCCATCGCAAAGGTGTCATTGCTGCGCTGAAACTGGCTGTCTTCGGCTGAGATGTCATCGAAAACTTCGATGCCGCCGCCAACGCCATTCAGGGTCAGAGAGTTGTGGAAACCGGCACCCTCATTTACCAGGAAAATATCAAGGTTTTTCCCTTCGCCGTAGCCCGTGTAAACAATATCGTTCAGGTCAACCTGAAACTGCTCTGCATCACTGAGAAATGCCGTCTCATCTTGAACATAGGTATCGTTGAAAAAGTTCAGTAGATTCTCATCTAGATCAATGCGGGTTTGAGCAGAGGCCGAGGTGGCTGTGAAAGCACCAGCAGCAGCAATAGCGACACCGAGAATACGGCCGAAGAGTTGAGTTTTCATGGCAAAAGTAGAGAAGAAAAGAGAGTTAAGAGGTGCGAAACTTATGCCCGAAAACAGAAAGAATTGAGCTAAAAGCTGTCAGATCTGGTTGACATTGCTTTCTGCTTGCTTCTTACAGGTCACTGAATACATCGGCAAGTGATGACCCATTGACTTGTACTGTTTGCTATTTCGAGGAAAGCTCTGTGCGTCAACGTTGTTCGTCAACACTTGCAATTCTCGAAAAAAACACCTGAATAAGCATCAGAAAACACACGGACTAATCGTAGATATTCTCTACTTATATTTACTTTATGCTTATGCGCATTTCTGACAGTCGAATTCATCGTAAAAATAGAATACAGCAGCATAAAAATGGTTTATAAAGGCATCGTAAAATTCCGAAAATATGTTTTCGGATCAATATATTCTCGATACATTTCTTTGCCGAAATCATGGTCTGACTTCTTTGGATTTGCGGAGATTAAATCGTGCTCTGACTTCTGCAAGCAGAGAGAAATAGAGAGACATTTTCTCTCTGGGTAGGGAGATCCGTACTTTCGCGGTATGTATTGAAACTCAAATAATCATCGAAGATAATTTATGGCCTATTTCTATGGCTCGCTCGGGTCTCGAATCCATTTTCTGGATTTCTCTCACCCGGGAATTTCGTTTAGGCGTCGTCCTGGCGTGCTTCAAGTCCTGACACGATTCAATACTCAGTAAGATTTGGAACTATGACCGTACTCGAACAAGGCAACATTACCTTCAACACCGAGAACATCTTCCCGATTATCAAGAAGTCCCTGTACTCGGACCATGAGGTGTTCTTCCGAGAGTTGGTGTCTAACGCGGTGGACGCGATCCAGAAACGGAAGATGGTGTCCTACTCGGGCGAGATTAGCGGTGATACCGAGGAGCCCGAGATCGTTATTGCAGTGGATAAGGAGGCGAAAACGCTGACTATCACCGATAACGGGATTGGTATGACTGTGGATGAGGTGAAGAAGTACATCAACCAGGTGGCTTTTTCCAGCGCAGAAGAATTTATTGAGAAATATAAGGGTGGTGCTGATCAGCCCATCATTGGCCACTTTGGCTTGGGTTTCTACTCGGCTTTCATGGTGTCGAGCCAAGTGGAAATCGATACGCTGTCCTGGCGGAATGATTCTAAGGCGGTGCACTGGAAGTGTGATGGATCCCCATCCTTTGAACTGGCTGATTCGGACTGGGACCAGAAGGGCACTCGCATTACGCTCCATATTTCAGAGGATGAGGCAGAGTTTCTGGAAGAGGCTCGGGTCAAGAATCTGGTCAAGACCTACTGCGACTTCATGCCGGTGCCGATCAAGATGGGTGAGGAAGTCCTCAACCGTCAAAAGGCCATCTGGCGTCAGTCTCCCAGTGAGTTGACCGATGAGGATTATCTGGAGTTTTACCGCTACCTCTATCCGTTCCAGGATGATCCGTTGCTGTGGGTGCATCTGAACACGGATTATCCGTTCCTGGTGAATGGCATTTTGTATTTCCCGAAGCTGAACCCCAGTGTGGATGTGACGAAGGGGCAGCTCAAATTGTTCTGCAACCAGGTGTTTGTGAGCGATCACTGTGAGGAGATCGTGCCGAAGTTCCTGCTGCCGATGCGTGGCGTGATCGATAGCCCGGATATTCCACTGAATGTGAGCCGCAGTGCGCTGCAGATGGATCGCAAGGTGCGGGGGATTGCCAACTTTATTAGTAAGAAGGTGGGCGATCGCCTCAAGTCTCTTTATAAGGAAGACCTGTCCAAGTACATCGAAAATTGGCAGGACCTGAGCACGTTCGTCAAGTTCGGTGTGATGAACGACGACAAGTTCAAGAAGCAGGTCGAGGACTACATCATATATAGAACCACCGCTGACCTCAGTGGTTCGGATTCTGAAACGTCTGAAACCCAGGTGGAGGTGCAGACGCCAGATGGGGAGGGCGATGCTTGGGAAGATGCAACGCCGAAGAGCAAGAATACTGACGCGGAAGGCCGTAGCTATACGACGATTCAGGAATATCTGGATCGGAATAAGGAGCGTCACGAAAACCGGGTCTACTATTGCAATGATGCGGCGGCCCAGGCGACCTATGTGGAACTTCACAAGAACCAGGGCTTAGAGGTGCTGTTCTTGGATGCGTTTATTGACACGCATTTTGTGGGCTTCTTGGAGAATGAGCTGAAGGAGAAGGAGGTTAAGTTCTCTCGGGTGGATTCGGATCTGGATTCTACGCTTATGGAGGAGGACAAGGCCGATGAGATCGTTGACCCAGAGACCAACAAGACGAAGGGTGAGCAGATCAAGGAGATCTTTGAGGCTGCGCTGGGTAAGCCGACGGTGACGATCCGGACGGAGGCGCTGAAGGGTGAGGATGAGTCCACGCCGCCTGCGATGGTGCTGTTGCCGGAGGAAATGCGCCGGATGCAGGAGATGAGCGCGATGTTCCAAAACAAGGAAATGGCGTTCCCGGATATGCATACGCTGCTGGTGAATACGAATCATCCGTTGATTAAGAATCTGACGGCGTTGAGTGGTGGCAGCATTGTGACGCCGGATGGGGGTGATTCACCGTCGTCTGAGTTGGCGAATATGTTGTGTCAGCATGTGTATGATTTGGCGTTGATGGCTCAGAAGGGCTTTGATGCGGATGGCATGAAGGCGTTTGTGGAGCGATCGAATACGGTGCTGACGAAGTTGACAGCGAAGTAAGTCGAGAAGTAAGACACCTTGGGGCGCGGATTCCGCGCCCTTTTTTGTGGGACAGCATGACTCAGGAAGCAACATGCCCATTTCTCTCAATCTCGAAGATTTATCTCAGGGATGCCCTGGTTTAACGCCTGCGTACAGTGCGGCTTTGGCAGAAGCCAGCGCTGTTTGTCTGGATTCTCAGGGGCATCAGTCGGGAGTCATGCTGGAGGTGACGGGCGATATGACAGAAGAGTTGCTCGTACACTGGCCAGACATTACTGAGCAGATGCGTCGTTGCTGGCATGACGAAGAGTACACGACAGAGCAGGGAGCCTATGGCATCGCCTGTTTGATTGTTCAGCGGCTCACACCGTTTACGATTATTGAGCGGTCGATTAAGGGGACAGGATTCGATTATTGGTTGGGGGATCAGTCTGAAACAGAGACGTTTCCCTTCCAAAGAAGAGTCCGCCTGGAGGTTTCGGGGATTCGGCGCGGCAATGCCAGTCGAATCCGAGCTAGAGTAGAGCAAAAGCGGCGTCAGACTCAACGATCTGATGGTTCTTTGCCGGTTTATGTGATTGTTGTTGAGTTTAGTACTCCCGTTGCAACCCTGGTACAGCGATGAATCTAACCGCAAGTCGTGTTAATGAACTGCACCAATCCGCGATGGATTGGGCAGAAGGTGCTGCTTTGGCAAAGCTGAGGGGAGAGGCTGAGAAACAGCAAGATTTATTGCGACAAGCTTTGGATGCGGAGACTCAGGCGGCGGCGCTTTTGGCAAATCAGTGGGCGGCGGAGCCGAGTCGGTCTGTGATTCATCGGAGTGCGGCGTCGTTGGCGTTGCAGTGTGGTGAGCAGGAGTTGGCGGAGCAGTTGGTGGTGACGGCGTTGATGGGACATCCTCCGGCTGAGATTGCTGAGGAGTTGCGGGATTTGTTTGTGCAGATCAATCTGCGTCCTTTTTTGGAGCGGCGTGGTGTTGTGGCAGGAAAAGTTTTAGAGGAGCTTCAGTTGGCAGATTTGGTTGAAAGCTAGCTGATGTCAACGCATCCAAAGCGGTGTCATCTATCTATGGACGTTGATATGGCTCTCATAAGGGCTTTGAGACGGA
>CALIJJ010000013.1 GCA_938017515.1 uncultured Pseudanabaenaceae cyanobacterium | reverse complement strand
ACCATCGCAAAGCTAGGGCGCTCAACCGATGGATTAGTCTTCAGGTAAGCCAACACCTAGGCAACGTTACCCAAACCAAAAGCACCGTTTTCTCCCCCTCCAAAACCACAATCCGCGGTTGGTTGAGCAAACATAAATCCTCGATACGCTCGTCACTTATGCACATGATCTTGCTTCCGCTGTAGCCCATTCGTATCAAGACTCGAAACCATCTCAATCAGCAGCACTACTGCACGGTCCTCACTTAATGTCGGCGATCGCCCAACCAAATCCCTACAATAGAAACTAACCGCCTGACTGGACAGCAATCATGATTGCCATCCCCCACTACATCAGCCCCGAAGAATATCTCAGCATCGAGCGCCAAAGCCCGATCCGCCACGAATACCAGCGTGGCCTCGTCTACGCCATGGCAGGCGGCTCCGACAACCACGATCGCATTGCCTACAACCTCCTCAAAGCCATCGACAACCACCTCGGCGACACCTCCGACTGCCGCTTCCACACCGGCAACGTCAAAGTCGGCTATCAAGACGAGTACTACTACTACCCCGACGCCTTCGTCACCTGCGACGCAGCAGATCGCCAAAACCGCTACATCAAACGCCATCCCAAACTCATCGCCGAAGTCCTCTCACCCAGTATCCAAGACTGCGATCGCGGCGATAAATTTGAGGACTATCAGAAAATAGACGCCCTGGAAGAATACCTGCTCATATCCCAAGACCAACGCCAGGTGGAATGCAGACGCCGCAACCCAGACAGCACCTGGAGCACCATTATTTATGGAGAAGGCGATCGCGTCACATTGACCAGCATTGGCTTAGAATTTGTCATTGCCGACCTCTATCGTGGTCTCGACGGCTGATGCTCTAATCCAGCTTTTGCTCGAAGGTTAGCGATCGCTTGATTGCTGCGCGATCGCCCCCAGCTTCTTCAAAAACCTCAGATTCTCAACCAGTTCTTGCCTTGACACCAAAGGCGAAAAAACGCGAGAGATCGCATACTCCCCGCCCAACAGCTTCACAAAAAGAATGTCATCCCCATTCGTCACCATCGCAAAGCCAGGACGCTCAGCCGACGGATTCGTCTTCAAGTAAGCCAACGCTTGTGGCAGCGCTCCCCAAACCGAAAGCGCCGTTTTCTTACCCTCCAAAACCACAACCCACAGTTGATTCAGCAAAAACAAAACATCGATGCGGCCCCGCAGCACCTCCTCAGCATCTTCCAGCCTGAGTTCAACCGATTCCTCAGCCCTGACCCGAAAAGGCGGATCGTAGAAGCCAGCGATCGCCAACAGCGGCGAAGTTAGCAACAACATGACCGTCCCTTCTAGCAATTGCCCTTGCGATCGTTGATAAAGGTAACGTCGTCTCAGCTCATCCAGAGCTTCTTCTTCCCGTTCAGATAATCCTGGCAACTCACCTCGCCACTCTCCAAAGAAGCCATCGTCCTCCGTGCGAGTAAGGTTAAGCTTTTGCTCAGCGTCGGCAATAGTCGTGAGAGCTTCAGTAATGGCGATCGCCATGGGTTACCTCCAAAGAAACCTGAGGCAGAAATTCATCAATGCCGTAGGCGCGTGTATCCCACACCCTTGCGAGTCTGTGATGCATCACAAATCTCTTAGGGCCTAGAATGCAGCCCCCTACCGTAAATCGGCCCCTTGTAAAAGGAGAACCTTTGACTCGCAACGGTGTGAAACCATCGCCTCCAGCATAACCCACCTGCCCAATACACCTCTGCGGCGATTCTTTATCATGTTCCATGGACTGTAGCCACCTCCATCCATGACTCCGACCCCCGAGCCCCCATCCGCTGAAACCAGCAACGCCAGCGATTCCGAAGGAAGCTTGCTCCGCAATCGCAACATATCCCGGCGTACCCTCCTCAAAGCAGGCGGCATTGGCAGCGTCGGAGCCTTGGGAGGTCTGGCCGCCTACTCCCGCTTCTCCCATCCCCAACCCACCCGCCACCAAGTCGATACCCTCGACCTGCCCAAAATCGCCAGCCGCCCCACCAGCGCCGTCGTTATCGGTGCGGGCCTCGCCGGACTTGCCGCCGCCTACGAACTCAGCAAACGCGGTGTGCAGGTCACCCTGATAGAGCGATCGCCCCAACTCGGCGGCAAAATTGCCAGTTGGCCCATCACCGTCAACGGCTACGACCTGCGCATGGAGCACGGTTTCCACGGCTTCTTTCCCCAGTACTACAACCTCTTTAGCCTGCTAGAGGAGCTGGATGCGCGGGATAATTTGCGATCGCTCGACTTCTACTCCGTCATCTACAAAGACGACCCCAACGACCCCAAGAGTCCGCACTACAACCCCGAAGTTTTCTACCCCAGCCACTCCGCCTTCCCCTGGAACATCGTTGACCTGACGTTTTCCTCATCCAATTTGTTCAAATGGGGCCTCAATCTCACCCAGCTCAAACAACTCGAACTGTTCAAAGAAATCGTCACGTTCAGCATTCCTCAGACCTACGATCGCCTCGACCAATACTCCCTCGACGAATGGAGCAACGGCCAATTCCCCAAGGGCCTCAACGACCTCTACTTCATCCCCTTCGCCAAGTCCAGTCTCAACGCCCCCGACGTTCTCAGCGCCGGGGAACTGATGCAGTTCTTCCACTTCTACTTCTTCGGCAACCCCGAAGGACTCGCGTTTAACGGCACCCGCCAAGACATGGGCCGCTGCATTGTCGATCCCCTCAGCAATGCCATCCAAGCCAACGGCGGACGCATCCTCACCAGCACCACCGTCAGCCGCATCAACTGGGAGAACAACCGGATCACCAGCGTTGAATTTCAACGACGAACCAATCTTGACGCAAATCCAAAATCCCGTAGGGACGAACCGCCGTTCGTCCTGCCCGATGCCAGCACGAATACCCAAACGATCGCCCAAACCGATGCAAAAGCCGTTCCCTTTTGGGTCGATCGCAACCTCCTCCTCAGCGACGACCAAACGGATTACTACGGTGCAGGCGACAACCTCTACGCCATCGCCAAAACCGCCCCCAAGCAAGCCCTCTCCCTCACCTGCACCCACCAGGGTTGCAGCGTCCACAAACAAGTTGCCGCCGACGGCAATGGCTTCGTCTGCCCCTGCCACGGAGCCGCCTACGATGACCACGGCCACGTCACAGGTGGTCCTGCCCAAACCGACCTGGCCCAGTTCGAGGTAATCGAGCAAGAATCCAGTCGCGTTAGGCTCAAACCACTCAAAATAGATGCTGTTGCAACTCAAGCCATCCAAGCCGACTACTACATCATCGCCGCCGACATCCCCGGCACCCAAGCCCTGATGTCTCTCTCAGCCGGTAACCCCAACGCCACCGTCCTAGCCCAAGTCAACGAACTGCAAACTGCCGACCCCTTCGCCGTCGCCCGCTTCTGGTTCGATCGCCCCTTCACCTGGGACCAAAGCTGGTTCACCTCCATCTCCGGCTACCGCCTCACCGACAGCATCACCATCTATCACGAAGTCCAAGATGACTATAAGCAGTGGGCCGAAGTAACTGGCGGCAGTGTCGTCGAACTCCAGTCCTACGGCTACAAAGAGAAAGAGTTCCCTGATCAACAGTCTATCCTCGAAACCTTCGAGTCCGAACTCTACGACATCGTTCCCGCTCTAAAAGGTGCAACCCGACTGCACCGAGAACTCGTCAACCAAAAGAACTTCGCCGGATTTCCCCCCGGTAGCTATGCCAATCGACCCGCTACGACCACCCCCGTACCGAACCTGATCTTCGCGGGAGACTGGGTGAAAATGCCCTTCCCCTGCGGTCTCATGGAGCGAGCTGTGAGTAGTGGTCTGCTCGCCGCTAATGCAGCACTTCAGAAAGAAGGCATCGCGCGGCGGCCTGTCCTCTCCGTCAATCCCAAGGGAATAGTGAGCTGATCAAATCCGCAACGGCACCCAAAAACGGAGGCTGACCCAGGAAAAGGTTGCTTAGACAATTTTCCATGCCATAACTTGCCTATCCATAATTTGCCTATCCATGATTCAGCCATGCATCATCTACAACTCTATGACTTTGTAAGCAATCGCTAACACAACTTTTTTTTCGTATCTATCGACACAAAAAACACTAGGTGAAACTCCCATACTGAGCGCATCAAGGGTTATTTTCGTTTGAGTGTTTTCTGTGAATTACTTTATTTTAGGTACAACCCTGCCGGTTGTACCTGATGATGTGGGTTCACCTACTGTTCAGCCTGGGGAGGTTGTTCAGATGGGTGAAATTGCTGGAGTCGGTAGGTCTGAGGCGATCGCCCAGAGACAACAGTCGCTCCGAGAGGGAGCTTCTCCAGGGCAAGTTACTTCTGTTTCGCAGTGGCGAGATCTTAGCCCCCTAGGCTGGGCACAGCAAGCGTTGTCCCCCCTTCATCGATCGCGACAGATATATTGCAGATTATCCGGGTGAAACCGGTCAGGAAAGCCGGACACTAGCGCGCTATAAGCTCGCAGCAGCGTAGGTTTGAGCGCTACCAGCGCCTCTGCGACAGAGCTTGTCAGAGCTGATACCAAGGAC
This sequence comes from uncultured Pseudanabaenaceae cyanobacterium, assembly GCA_938017515.1. GTDB lineage: Bacteria > Cyanobacteriota > Cyanobacteriia > PCC-9006 > JAAUQQ01 > JAAUOP01. The sequence goes on along the minus strand of CALIJJ010000013.1, from coordinate 926 downwards.
TCGGCAATGCTTGCCGGACAGGGGCATTTTTGACTTGACCATGGGCTTTACTCGCCTAGGTTTGTTGGCGATGCGACTCAAAACTGGCAATATTCGAGCCTGCAATAGTCACATTTGGATCGGTGTCGATCTAGCTACATTCGTATCGGATTCATCATCTGATTCGAAGGGTTTATTTGTCGTGGATAACCATGATGAAGAATAGCCTCATGGTATAGCGTCCCGAAACTCATGCAGACAGGCGCATGCTGTCGTTCTTTTTTTCGACAGTGGTGTCCATCATTTGCGAGTTTTTTGTGCTGCGTAGTGATACAAGCTCTTTTTGGCGTTTTTCTGCCAGTTATATTTGATCCCTGGCGAAACCTCCTAGCTGGTCGCATGGGCAACAAGCCCAGTCGGCAAAAGACTAAGGAAGGAATTGGTTTCTCCAGTCTTGAACGACATCCTGGGCATTGATTCTTCGCCATTTTGTGATGATTCCAATCATCCCTAATACGGGCATCTCAAATCCAGAGATAGTCGCTGCAAGAGAGTCTGAGTCAATCAAGACAGCTCCATCGGCAGAGCTGAATTTCTCTGGCGAAAAAACAACAAATCAACAAATAGAGGAAATTCAAGAAACAAAAGCTAAATCAATTGGGAGTTTCCTCATCGAAACCCTCATCGAATAGGCAAGGAAAAAATCTCTCAAAAGTCATACATGGCAAGGATTCTTCTTTGCCAATTTTTGCGTTTTTATTCTTTTTCTTCGATTTAAATAGTGCAGAATAAAGATGAAAATAATGCATATTTAATGTTTTAAAAAGAATTTTTATTCAAAAGTAAAATCGTATTTTAAAGCACTTTTTTTTATGCTCAAATCAACCTAAGCTGGCAACGGTTACGTGAACGATTGTGTGGTGTTAGTGAGCTGTTAGTGAGTTATG
>CALIJJ010000012.1 GCA_938017515.1 uncultured Pseudanabaenaceae cyanobacterium | reverse complement strand
TCGAGGTTTCTAGTGTTTTAGAAGGTCTTCCAGGAGAAATTTTAAGTGGGGCGATCGCCAGAGTGAAGGAAGGTATGACTGACAGCGCAGCAGCATGGTTTAACCAGCAAATCACGATTTAGAATTCAAGGATGGGTCTCTTCCGTTCCAATCAGTGGGTCTCACTCAAGATTGAACTGTCCCGTTGATCCTTGTCCCAAAACAAGATTAGGGGAGGAATAATAACGATCCGTTGATGACAGCAGGCCCAAGTCTGTCGGCCTAAGAGCATGCCAGTGTCTTCGCTTCCCCTGGACATGACCGAATTTGGCAATTCGCGCTGTGCTCTCCCCCAGACACCGCTACTCACCAATTCTGCCACAGGTTGTCATGGCATTTACCTCGCTCACTATATTTCATCATTTCGATACTGGGCGTAGGTTTTAGATGTCTGAGCAACTTAATGAATGAAAGACTATCATTGACCATGTAGTTAGCGGACTAACCCCGTTTCAACCAGCTAAATAACTGCGCTACCGACAGCTCCAATTGCAAACCCTCTACAATCGGCAACATCGCTTCACCTCCCAAAACCTCGGGTAGTTGCTCCGGCAAGAACACCAGCACAGCTCTTGCCACCGGGTCAATCAACCACCCCAGCCGAGAACCATGGCGGATGCAGTACAAGATGTTGTCCGTCACTTTCGTTTGACTCTGTCCCGGGGACAACACTTCAATTACCCACTCTGGCGCAAACTCGATGCCCTGCCCACTCATTTCTCCCGTGTCATCTAGGGGCAACGCCGCTGCTTGCACCACCGAAATGTCCGGCACCACCGACCGTCCATTGGGCGTACAACGCAACTCCGGGAATGCTTCATAGTCAACATTTTGCTGAGTTGCTGCACCATCAATGACTGACACCAATCGCTTTTGAAGCGTACTGTGCTTTACACCACCCATGCTTTTCTGAATCACCTCCCCATCGATGTATTCCCAGGCAGGCGATTCATTGATGAAGTCAAGCTGCAAAAACTCCGTCAGTGTGATGGATTTAGAGATGGCAACGGTCATTGCTTAGCCCTCCTCCAGATTGCTCCCAAGAACTTCTTCTAGAAAATCTCGATGGATCTGTTCACTCTCAACTCTATCGTTTTCTCCCTAAAAGCACATTGAGCCATGCTTTCACGGAATATTTCAAAAAATTACGGTCCATTTCAGTTCAGTCACAAACCCCGCTCTGCATGGCTTTGAGGGTTCGATACCCATGATAGGATCCTTCCTCGTAGCCATCAGTAATCACGGAGAACGGCTTTGGCACTACGGGTAGCTATTGTAGGAGGTGGTCCAGCGGGATCTTGCGCCGCTGAGACCTTGGTTAAGGCAGGAATTGAGACCTATCTCATTGAACGCAAGCTGGATAATGCCAAGCCGTGTGGCGGTGCCATTCCCCTGTGCATGGTGGAAGAGTTTGATCTGCCCCCTGAAATCATCGATCGCCGCGTGCGCAAGATGAAGATGATTTCGCCGTCTAATGTTGAAGTGGACATCGGTCACACCCTCAAGGATGACGAGTACATTGGCATGTGCCGCCGCGAGGTGATGGATGGGTTCATGCGCGATCGCGCCCGCGACCTCGGTGCCAACCTCATTAACGGTACGGTCAACAAGCTGGAGATTCCTAGCAACGACACTGACCCCTACGTTCTGCACTACGCCGATCACTCCGGCGAAGGTCTCCAGGGAACGCCCAAGACCCTCAAGGTGGACATGGTGATTGGTGCTGACGGTGCCAACTCCCGCGTCGCCAAGGCCATCGATGCCGGGGACTATAACTATGCGATCGCCTTCCAAGAGCGCATCCGCATCCCCGAAGACAAGATGGAGTACTACAAGGAGCGTGCTGAGATGTACGTTGGCGACGATGTCTCCACCGACTTCTACGCTTGGGTCTTCCCCAAGTACGACCACGTGGCGGTCGGCACCGGCACCATGAGCGTCAACCAGCGCGATATCAAGAAGCTGCAGGCTGGCATTCGTAAGCGTGCTGCGGCTCGCATCGAAGGCGGCGAAATCATCAAGGTGGAAGCACACCCCATTCCGGAGCATCCCCGTCCTCGCCGCGTGGTGGGTCGTGTTTCCCTCGTGGGTGATGCTGCGGGCTATGTGACCAAGTGCTCCGGCGAAGGCATCTACTTCGCCGCCAAGTCTGGCCGCATGTGCGCTGAGGCGATCGTTGAGCTGTCCCAAGCAGGCGCTCGCGTTCCCCTCGAAAAGGAAATGAAGAAGACCTACCTGAAGAAGTGGGACAAAACCTACGGTGCCACTTACAAGGTTCTAGATATTCTCCAGAAGGTGTTCTATACCTCCGATGCTGCCCGCGAAGCCTTCGTAGAAATGTGCGAAGACGTCGATGTTCAGAAGCTGACCTTTGACAGCTACCTGTACAAGACAGTGGTTCCCGCTAATCCTTTGATTCAGCTCAAGATTACGGCGAAGACCATTGGTAGCCTGATTCGCGGCAACGCGCTGGCTCCCTAAGCCCTCACACGCTGATTTAGACATGCTGATTTAGACATTAGGAGTCGAGTTTCCCTGTGAAGCTCGACTCTTTTTTGTGAGTATTTGCACGGTGATCTTGCCGAACATCCTACGTGAAACCTACCTGTCGCCTGACGAATGAGCCTATTTACTCGGGCATAAAAGATTAGAACGTTGAGATTGTGCCTGTGGGATTGCCCTTATCAACCCAGATCAAACATGTCCTTGCTGTTGGATTGGTCTACCTTGGCTTGGCGGTTCAACCCGGCGATGCTCAACCCATCCCTGACACCAGCCTCAACACTCCAGTTGATACCAGACGCCGCTTCATCGACATTACCGGCGGGCAACAGGTGGGCAGCAATCTATTTCATAGCTTTCGGAGCTTCGATGTTCCCACAGATCGTGTGGTCCAGTTTTTGCCGGACAGCAGTGTCAGTGCCATCTTCGGTCGCGTCACAGGAAACTCTGTCTCCAGCATCGAGGGGACTATCAGTGTAGACAGCAACGCCGATCTCTATTTACTCAATCCCAATGGCTTTGAGTTTGGCTCCCGAGCCAGGCTACAGCTCAATGGGGGTGACCTAACGCTGACAACCGCAGACAGCATTCGCTTTGCTGATGGTAAAACGTTTGCAGCTTCATCCCCTTCACTGCCGCTGCTTAGTATCTCCACGCCCATTAACCTAGACAGTCTTTTGATGAATGGTGTCTCGGCCAACAGTCGCATCATCAACAATGGAACTCTCATCAATCGAGGCGGTGGTCTCAGCTTCACTGCGGGCCAAATTGGAGGTCGCGGCACCCTACGCAGCGAAGACCATCGCCTTCAGCTCATGACCCAGGGAGACGTTCAACAACAATTTCTGTCCGCAGGCACGATTGCCGTCAATGCCCAAGGCAATGTCTCGATCGCTCGTATCACAGCTCAGCAGAGCATGACCCTAACGGCTGGGGGCACAACCGATATCAACACGATCAATACGGTGGCTCGAACTGGTAGCAGCGGTAGCGTCACCATCAGCTCGGGTGGAGACCTGAACATTGGCAGTGCGATCAACACGCAAAGCCAAGCCCCTTCGGGCAATGCAGGGGACGTCACCCTTCGAAGCGATGGAAATCTTAATCCAGGAACGATTCGCGCCTATGCTGCGGATGCGACCCAGGGAAATGGCGGCGATGTTCGCTTATTTGCTGGGGAAACGCTGACGATGAACGAGCAGGCGATCGCCACCTACAATGGCAAAGATGGGTTGGGAGGGAACAGCGGCAACATCAGCCTCAATGCCCAAAATATCCGCCTAGAGGGCACCCGCCTACAAGCCAGTAGCCTCGGCAATGGGGCCGGGGGAAACATCACCCTTCAAGCCCAAGACGCGATTCAGATCAGCAGTTCGCCCAACAACTTAACCCGCATTCTCACGAACAGCAACGCCAATACTACAGGGGATGCCGGAGAGATTTTGCTTCAAGCCAATCAGATCGATCTTATCGACGGCGTCTTTGATACACGCATGGCGGGGAGCGGTCGTGCGGGTAGTGTGACGTTGCAGGGTCGCGATCGCATCAGCATTGGAGCTAGCCGCAGTAATAGCACCATTCAGACAACGCTCACGGGACAAGGGCGAGCCGGGAATATTCTGCTCGACACCCAAGACTTGCAAATTCAACAGGGCACCCGTCTGCTCACCCAAACCACAGGCATCGGTGATGCAGGCAAGCTCACGATCCAGGCTGCGCAGATTCAAATTAGCGACAACAGCCGCCTCAGTACCACCAGTCGCCAGACAGCCCAGGGGAATAGCGGATACCTTGAAATTAATGCTGAGCGTCTTACTCTCGACACCGGTGCGAGCCTCAACAGCAGCAGTGAAGGAAGTGGCAATGCAGGCGAGATTCGGCTCAACGCCACCAAAACCCTCACGCTCACAGGGCCTCTCGTCAATGACAATAGCCCCGCCGATGCCGCTCAGATTATGGCGAATGCCTCGGGCAGCGGTCAGGCCGGACGGGTGAATATTCAGACCCCGAATTTGCTGCTGAGCAACAGAGCGAAGGTGCAGGCGACGGCGAACGGGGCTGGGGCGATCGCAGGACAAATTGACATCACTGCCCAGCAAATTCAGCTCAATAATCGCGTTCGCCTGAGCGCCGACGCCAGAAATGCCAGCACCAGCGATGGAGGAGCCATCCGCATTCGCGCCGATCGCATCACCGCCAGCGGCAACAGCGACATCACCGCCCTGTCCAGCGCTGGCGTCTTGGGAGCCATTTCGATTCAGACCAATGCGCTCATCAACCTCCAGCAGCGTCAGGGCTTGAGCGGTGACAACGATATCGTGGGACAAACCAGCCTCACCCCTTTGTCCATGGCTCTCCCCGTTGATCCGCTGGATCTGCCAACTCCTCTGGAGCCGACTCCCCTGGATCCTAATTCTCTGGCCCCGAATCCTCCGGACTTCACCCCCGATGATGCTCCAGCGATCAAGGACGATAGCCCAGCGAGGCCCAATGCAAACCTCCCACCCTCACCAGTGAGTCAGCCTCCTGCGCAACCCATCAACCCATCCCTCCAAGCTCCTGGGACGAAACCGACTTGGGTAGACATCGTCGCAATGGCTCCTGCCGACCTCCAGCCCTCAATGTTGAGCATTGAACAAAATCCAGCCGCCGTTACTGCATCTGAGCCAAGCCATCGCCAGCAGAATCAGACGAAAGCCTTGGAACTTAACCCACTCAAACTCGGAGCGCTCCAATCCCAGAATCAAGCCCCTCTGGAACGTCCCACCTGTCAGGACAATAGTGCGTTCTATATCAGTGGCAGGGGCGGAGTGGCGGATGCCGCTCGGTCAGTCCTGGCTGGGCGAGCGCTCTGGAGAGATGCGCGATCGCCAGAACGCTCGCAAACGTTCCAACCCCCGGCGTTGGCATCCAGTGACGCCCCCGCAGCGCATCGCTTCCCCCTACAACGTCCAGTTCCCTCTCTCAAAACATGGCAACAAGAAGCATCCACCTGGCAATTCAATCAGCAGCACCAGCCTGTCCTCATGGCCGCGCGATCGATTCCCGTAACCCGCAATCCTTGCCTGAAACAACGCCACCCCTAGGCTGCGCCACGTATCTTGGCAAGGCCAATGCCCTCTGCGATCGCCTCTTCCAGGCTGTCCACTGCCACAATGCCGACCTCCTGAAGCAAGCTGCGTCCCTGCTCTGCTTCTGGACCCGTCAACCGCACCACAAGCGGCACGGGCAACTTTGTCCCGCGCAGATGGCGATGCTGACTCGTCATGTGGAAATATTTCACAATGGTTTCCGCCACCTCCCGACAGGAGCCCGCAAGACCTGACCAGTTCACCAAGATGAGCTTGACGTCTTTTAGACGGGCCAGATTTTCCAGGGCCTGTCCCATGCGTTCCTGGGTGCGACGGGACTGTTGAACTGCCTTGTGCACCTGCCGTGCCACAGCCCCCTGCTGTTCCTTCACGCAGACAAAGGCCGCCGCCTCACCCCCGGCTTGCTTGAGCGAATCCACAGTGGTCATGGCCCGGCCCATGCCGTTGCTCAAAATGCCAATGTTTCCCTCCAGTTGAACCACGGGAGGGGCAACTTCTGGTTTCGGGGAAAAGAGTTTTGTGAGCTGGGGTTGCTGTTCTAAGGCGGATTCTGTGAAGCGGATTTGGCCACCGAGGGCGATCGCCTTTCCGTCATGGCCAAAGGCCAAGGGCTCGATCACCAGAGATTGTAAATTTAGCCACTCCAGCAAAATGTGCATTTTTTCAACAATGTCACTCAGACTTTCTAGGCAAGGGCCTTTCAGTCCAAGCTGTTGCCCCAATGACTGGGTCCCTGAACGGGAAAATTTTTCCAGGACGATTTGATGGGGGCGTGGGGGCGTTGCCATGGAACTGGAAGTCGCTTGGGATGAACGTTCTGCTAGGTCACCTTTCGGTCCTTTTTCAAGCTGCCATCCCTGCAACAAAAGCTGTCCAGTATGCTCATCCCGTTTGATCCCTAAACCCACATAATGGTCGGCATCGTGGAGTGCTTCGGCCAGTAAGTATTCGGGATATTCGTTCTGGATTTGAGTATCAAAAAGACGATGGGCTGCCGTAATTGCATCAATTGTATTTGTGATTGTTGCTACACCACCTGCAGAGGCGATGGCTCCACTATGCACCTGGGATTTCAGCACAATCGGATAGGTCAGCCTCAGACGTTTGAGGTCCTGGGCTTTGGATATGAGTTGAGAGGCCAATACCGGGATGCCTGCATCCCGCAGCATCTGCTTGAGTTGATGTTCAAGCAGGTCTGATTGGGACCCCTGTGGGCGCATCCGTTGGTGCTCCAGCGCGGGAATCGCAGGGGAAGATAGGGTGTTGCAATCCTGAGCTGAAAGCATAGTGAGCAAGCTGAACCTTGGTGTAGATGACGACAAATAAATCAAGTTTGTGAGCAGGCAGAATAGCGTTTGCCACCTGCTACGGCATCTTGAGGGGAAGCACGATGCCGTCGTACAGCAATAACCCACTAGATGCGCTATGGAAAAATCTAGTCAGTTTGTGTACGGCGTTGTGAGGGGTGCCTCGCAATTCCTAATAAAAATCGTTAAACGTTTAACGATCAACAGGAAACTCAATAGCCAGAGGAAGAATGTACGGTTTGTCAGGTGAACCTTGGGTTTACTATCCAAACATGAATGCTTTGTGATTTACGTCGTTACATTCCCTGAACTTCATAATTTTCTGGCTACTGAATATAAGTCTGATTAAACCCAGGGTAGAGGAGAGAGGGGAGTTGCCGCTGTAATCAGCTTTACTGACCCGGCGTTCTCTCGTCCAATTCTGGGTTCACACAACGCTGGAGCTGAACGACAAAGGCACTGCCAGGGCGTTGTTGGAGAGTCTTGGTTGTGATGCTTTCTTGGGAGAGAGTTTGAGGTATCTCAGCATTACCCTGCGGTGGGCTTTTGGAGTGCCAGGTATGCGCCGGACTAAAGACGTTGAGCCGTCCCCCCATTTGTTCGACGAGGTCCTTCGCAATTGCCAATCCCAAGCCTGTTCCTGGTTTTTCTCCCTTTGCTTGGATCCCACGATAATGCCGTTCAAATAGACGGGGTAGGTCTGTGGTTGGAATGCCTGGTCCATCATCGCTGATGCATAGGCTGAGGGCATTGCAATCAGAGTCGGGGGAGCTAGGAGGCTGAGGGCTGCTCGATGGGTCATCCCAGGTGACGGTGACGGTGACGGTTCCGCTGGGGTGGCCATATTTCAAGCCATTGTCCACTAAGTTGCTGACAACTTCTCGGAGGGCTCCATGGTTGCCTTGGACAAGGAAGGCGTCTGCTAAGGCATCTAGCCCAGCTGTAAAGGGGAATTGAGAGATAACAGGGGAGGGGGAGTGGGGGGGATGCACTTGGAGTTGGAGAGTTTGTCCGCGTTCGTGGGCGATCGCCCCAAAGGAGTCTAAAAGGGGACTGAGCAGCGCTGCGACGTTGCAGGCTTCGAGGGGAAGTGGAGCACCGGTTAGGGGATTGGCCGGGGGCGTCGCGCTAGCCGGGGGCAGGGCTGAAGCGTGCCGCGCTGTTGTTTCCGGAGGGAGGGAGATGGAGTCCCTGATCTCGGTCGCAATGGGACTCTCTCCCGAGCCTGGCTCCCAATTGCCTTCGATGATATCTGCCTCGATCTCGGACGGTGGGGTTAAGGACGATTCGGTACTGGGGGGGAGTGCCTCTGCCGGTGGCAGACCGTAGTGATCGACGGTGGTGTTCATTTGTTTGAGGAGAGCCTGGAGGCGATCGCTCTCCCGCACAATCCCTTCGGCAACGCGTTGATTCGGATCCTCGGCCCCCAATCGTCGCACCAGCAGCTTGCCAAAGGTACGCAGTGCTGTGAGTGGATTGCGGAACTGGTGAATCAGATTGTCGAGAATATCTTGCTGACGCTCCTGGACAATCTCCTGCTGCTGAAAGCGGTTTTGGAGCCATTGCAAGCGGTGTTCCATGCCGCAGGCTGCCGAGAGGGTATAGGACACCCGTTCGAGTTGACCATAGTCCTCATCGAGCCAGGGCCGTCCCTTACGAGCCATGACAAGGACGCCAACAGGACGATTGTCGTGATAGATCGGCTGCACGGCTTGTTGAAAGCCAGGGGGAAAATTGGGCGCCCCAACATTCGGCATTGTGAAGGGTGTTTGAGGGGGATGGGCCGATTGTTCCTGGGCGGCAGACATCACATCGTTGAGCAAGACGCTACCTTCCAGTACGCTCCCATCCAAGACGTTCCCATTGCGAACATTCCCATTGAGAACTGTGGCTTCAAAAATAGGGGAATCAGAGGGTGTGGACTCAGAGACAGAGGTGCCGTCGGAAGGTGGGTCAGAAAAAACAATAGTTGTTGAGTCAACCTTGGAGGACGAATCCTCAGTGGACTGATGGGCTGAGTTGGTCACAAAACCTTGCAACATCTCCGCTCTGGGGTCGGAGGAGCGAGCGGTTGTCCCTATGAGTTGTAAAGGCATGCCCCGCAAAATTTCTGCTGCATTGTCTGGATAGGCAACAATTGGGATCAAATTGTTGGTCTGTCCACCGAGCCACTCTTCTGCGAGATAAACAATGGCTAGACTCGCTTCAACGCCTTGGACCAAAAGGCTTAGCTGCCCTTGGCAGAGCAACAAAAATTCTGAACTGACTAAGGCGGTCGCACTCATTCGATTTCCCGGGCCTCAGTTTGGCCAGCCGTCGCGCCTCAATCAGCCTTTTTTGGCATTAAAACGCGTCTTTGCAAATTTAGACATTCTTTCTATTCTCTCATCTCTTGACCCAAAAACTACGGGAAAAGAATCAGGACAGTTGAAATCTATTGGAAGAAGCGGTATACTCGAATACGGTTTCGTAGCTGCGCCTGAATGGGTGCAGATTCGCATTAGGAGGTAGGAGAGGTTGGCTAGAAGACGCAAGAGAAAGAGCCGCCGTCGTCTAGAAGGACGGAAGATCCTAGAGCATGTGCCACAATACAGCATTGACTGCGGCGAGGATAAGCCAGTCACCGCTGCGAGAAAGTACATTCATGCTGAAGGGATTGTTCCGCCTGCGCTATTGCTAGTAAAGCGCAATGAACATACGACGGACCGATATTTCTGGGCAGAGAAAGGTCTCTTTGGCGCCCAGTATGTTGAGGAGAATCACTTTCTATTCCCCAGTCTGAGGACAGCTGAGGAAGAAGAGGAGGCTCTAGCGGCGAGCGCTGTCGGTTAGCATTGGTGAATTAGTCAGAAACCAAATAGAGAAAGCGGTTGAATGCTTAGCATTCAACCGCTTTCTCATTGAGGGCCGTTTCTAGGAACGCTGTTTCCCAAAAGTTTTTGAGTTTTTTGCCTGGCCCGAACTTGCGAAAATGCTTTCTGTCCGATGGTTAGCCTAGGCAGTCTGCCATAAAGTGGCGAGCAGAATTGAGGGCATCCAGTGATATTTCGTGGCCCATTGTAAATGACTGAAACTGAAAGTTTGCCTGCCATTGACTTAGGGTTGATTGTGTCTGAAGGGCAGCTTGAAAGGGGACAACAGGATCCTGTTCTCCGTGAATCACTAGGATGGGGGATGAAGGTGCTGGCTCAAAGGATTGTTTGGCAAGATGTGGATGCAAGTAACCGCTAAAGACGACGAGCCCTGCTAGCGATCGCCCCAAGCCAATATCCAATGTCATTGCACCACCCTGGGAAAAGCCAGCCAAAATGACCTTTTCCGGAGGTACCCCAAACGTTGCCATGGCATCATCGAGCCACTGATTGAGCAGATCCCTAGCTGCATCTAGCCCCTGCCAGTCGGGGCTTTCCAGGTCGTACCACATTCGCCCCGCTGCGCTGTAGGGATGAGCCATTGGGGCATTGGGAAATAGGAATTGAATGCCTGGACGATCCAATGCTGAACTTAGGTCAACGAGATCCTGGGCATTGGCCCCCCATCCATGTAGAAGAACAATTAACCCTCGACAGGGTTCAGTCAAGGTGGGGGGATGGTGGATGGCGTCAAGAGACATGGCTGCTACTCCGGACGGGAGTCCTAGCGTTGGGGAGAATAGGCAGATTCCTTGAGAAAGGGATCTCGATATAAGCCTAACCGTTGTACTGCAATCAACCAAACAAAGGGTAGGGCATCCATGAAGTAGCGCTTCCAGAGACGCTGGGGTTCCATGCAAACCCGGTAGAGCCATTCCAGACCCGCTTCGCTTACCCACCGAGGCGATCGCTGTACTTGACCGGCCTCGAAGTCAATCGTGGCACCGATCGCCAGAAATGTCTTAACTGATGGCAATAAATGGTGATAGTGGTGAATCCATTTCTCTTGTTTGGGGGCGCCGAGACCCACCGCCACGACGGTGGCACCTGATTTGCGAATCCGTTCAATAATCCGCTTGCATTCCGCCTCATCCCGTTCGAAGCCAAACGGAGGAGAGTAGGTGTCTACCACCATCTCACGGTTGACCTTGCGGTTAATGTTATGGCGAGCCCGCTCTCCAACGCCTTCCTTGGCTCCGAGTAGAAAGACAGTGGTTGTCTCATCCTCGGCGTAATGGCGGTAGAAGGCAGGAAATAAATCAGAACCAGAAATTTTTTCGCAAATAGGATTTCCCAGAAAACGGGATACGTAATAGAGGATTTGACTGTCACAGACTCGGTAATCTGCTCGTTGGTAGACCTCATAAAATTCTGGATCCTGTTGAAGGCGAATGAGGTGATAGACGTTGGGGGTGTAGACAATGCCGCCAGCATTGAGCTGGTGGAGTAACTCCTGGGACGAACAATTGTCGATCGCGACATTGAGAATGTTGAGTCGTTTCATGGCAGTCAGTCAGTACTGGAAAGAACAGGGTAGATATCCTGGCGCTGACAAATGAATAAAGAACGGTGAAAACAAACGGATAAAGCTGGATCTCTGTTGGCTGTCGTGCTGACCAGAGCAGCGATCTAGGCGCTTGTTAACCTGGTGGACGCGACAACCGGCTGGGCGGTGAAATAAAACCTGTGGCGGATAAGTAATTTGAAGGCCAGAGCAAATCTGAGGAGAGACGAACATTTAAGCGACTGTGCGAATCTCCTCCACGCCTAAACGGGGAGATATCTAATGGCCAGAGCAATCTAAAAGAGAAAGGAATCACAATTTAAAGGAACCTTAAACACGCCTGAGATCCAACTCTGTAAATGTACGGTAGTTTTCCTCAGACTTTCTCGTTTGCTTTGGGATATTCTTTCAAACTTAATCCTTATTCAGTCGAACAATAAAATTCGGCGTTTTCTCCGGATCAGAGTCAAATCAGTCCGAGAAAATAACGCCTAAATGCCGATTGGAGACCTATTTCCTGTTTAAAAGGGCGAAGAAATGAGTTTTTCTGGTGCCAAGATGGCACTTTAATTTTGTCTTTTGGCAAGCCTCATAATCGCAAAGACTCGTTTTTTGAAGCTGCTCAATCTTTTCTTGTGAAGAGAGACGACTCAAGTCATCTCTTTCTTTAGCGACGGATAATAATATGAATACGTAAATGCACGGATAGTATTGTGAGCAAAAGACAAAGCAGCACTAATGCCCGGTGGTGCCAACTCAGTTTCCGGAATTGGTTTCTATCCATTGAGAGTTAGGCTATCCATAAACAGCCGAGTGACTTAGATTCAGAGCATTGATGGGTGGTTTACTTAGTTGAAATTGGTATAACTCAGTAACATCTCAATAAATGCAAAAAAGCGGACTTGCCCTAAGCAAGTCCGCTTTTTTCTGGTTATAAGATATGGCTTGTTCTCTGGGAAAATCAGACTCGAATGCCGATTCCCCAGGAGATAAGCTAGACCATAACTGTCACAGCTCTAGTCAGCACTGGGGAGAAGCTCACGCTTTTCTCCAGAACTAATCTGGACCTTTCCATCCGTGTCCACATCCACGACGGCAACATCACCATCTTGAACGCGACCCGACAAGATTTCCTCTGCAAGGGAGTCTTCCAGCAAGCGCATGATTGCACGGCGTAGAGGACGAGCACCGTAGCTGGGGTTATAACCTTCTTCAACTAAACGCTCTTTGAAGGATTTGGTTACTTCCAAGGAAATGCCTCGCTCGGTCAAGCGGCCAAAGACCTCCTTGAGCATGATCTCGGCGATTTCTTTGACCTCGTCCTTCGACAGTTGACGGAAGACAATAATCTCGTCAAGACGATTCAAGAACTCAGGACGGAAGTACTGCTTCAGCTCCTCGTTAACGAGGGAACGGATGCGGTTGTACTGAGATTCGGCCATGTCGTCGCCGGAGAAGTCAAATCCTAGACCGCCGCCACCTTTCTCAATCACCTTCGAACCAATGTTCGAAGTCATGATGATGAGGGTGTTCTTGAAATCGACTGTGCGACCCTTGGCGTCGGTCAGACGACCATCCTCCAAGATTTGCAGCAGCAGGTTGAAGACGTCAGGGTGAGCCTTTTCAATCTCGTCAAAGAGAACCACGGTGTAGGGGCGACGACGTACCGCTTCCGTGAGTTGACCGCCTTCGCTGTAGCCAACATAGCCTGGAGGAGAGCCAATGAGCTTGGAGACGGTGTGACGCTCCATGAACTCAGACATATCCAGGCGAACCATGGCCTCTTCGGAGCCGAAGAAGTAGGCTGCCAGAGACTTGGTTAGCTCAGTTTTACCAACGCCAGTAGGGCCGGAGAAGATAAAGCTGGCAATGGGACGGTTGGGGTTCTTGAGGCCTACCCGAGCACGGCGAATAGCTCGCGAAACCGCTTTCACTGCTTCGTCTTGGCCAATCAGGCGACTGTGGAGCGTATCCTCCATGTTCAACAGCTTCTCGGATTCGGACTCCGTCAGCTTGTTCACTGGAACGCCTGTCCAAGAAGCAACGATTTGAGCGATGTCTTCTTCGGTTACAACCGGAGAATCATCAGACTCCTCTTCGCCCTCAGCTTTTTTGTTCTGGGCAATGGAGCGGATTTCAGACTTGATTTCCATCTCGCGATCGCGCAGTTCCCCAGCCTTATCAAAGTCTTGGGAGCGAACGGCATCGTCTTTGTCGCGCAGAACTTGGCGTAGCTCACGATCAAGCTCTTTTGCCGCAGGGGGCAGCTGAGAGTTGATGAGGCGAACCCGAGAACCCGCTTCGTCAATCAGGTCAATCGCCTTGTCTGGCAAGAAGCGATCGCTAATGTACCGATCCGCTAGCTGGGCTGCCGCTTCCAACGCTTCGTCAGAGATCTTCAGCTTGTGGTGTTGCTCATAGCGCTCCCGCAAACCATGGAGAATCTCGATGGTTTCATCAACGCTGGGCTCACCGACCATGACGGGCTGGAAACGACGCTCCAGGGCGGCATCTCGCTCGATGTGCTTGCGATACTCATCCAGGGTTGTGGAACCAATACATTGGAGCTCACCCCGGGCTAGTGCTGGTTTGAGGATGTTGGCTGCGTCAATGGCGCCTTCAGCGGCACCCGCGCCAATCAGCGTATGAACCTCGTCAATGACCAAGATGACGTTTCCGGCGGACCGGATCTCGTCCATGATCTTCTTGAGGCGCTCCTCAAACTCACCTCGATATTTTGTGCCTGCAACCAGGAGACCAATGTCGAGGGTGACGACCCGTTTGTCCTCAAGGATGTCGGGAATATCAGTGGTGGCGATGCGTTGGGCGAGTCCTTCGGCGATCGCTGTCTTACCAACCCCCGGTTCACCAATGAGCACTGGGTTGTTCTTCGTACGACGACCCAGAATTTGGATCACACGTTCAATTTCTTTCTGACGACCCACCACAGGGTCAAGCTTGCCTTCGCTAGCCATCTGAGTCAGGTTTGAACCAAACTCATCCAGGGTTGGCGTCTTGGTACGACCTTGGCTACCACCCGTCGTAACCTCGGCTGTTTCACCGAGCTGACGAATGACTTGTGTGCGCACCTTCGATAGATCAACACCCAGGTTTTCGAGGACCCGAGCAGCCACGCCTTCACCCTCGCGGATAAGGCCCAACAATAGATGCTCTGTTCCAATATAGTTATGGCCGAGCTGGCGAGCTTCCTCTAGGGACAGCTCTAGAACTCGCTTAGCACGCGGTGTGAACGGAATCTCCACAGCGACGAATCCCGAACCCCGACCAATAATTTTTTCGACTTCAATACGAGCGTCCTTTAAGTTGACACCCATGGACTTTAGGACTTTGGCCGCTACGCCGGTTCCTTCGCCGATGAGACCAAGCAGGATTTGCTCCGTCCCGACAAAGTTGTGCCCAAGGCGTCTAGCCTCCTCTTGGGCCAACATAATGACCTTAATAGCTTTCTCTGTGAAGCGTTCAAACATGATGTTTCCCATCACCTGCTGCGTGCCGGTACACAAATTCTAGCACAGCCAAACTGTGCTTCTGTTTGCCAGAAACATCAACGGGGTGCGGTTTTCACGACTTCCTTGAGAGGGTTAAAAACTCCTGAGTTGGGAGGATATTCTCTAAGCTCCAGTGGGAATCTTGCAATCGCTTGCGGCAGTGGCGATAGTGGCCTTCGAGTTGTATCAAATAATTCTGGTCTCGCAGGCCTTTGTTCCAGAGGATCAGCGCGTTTTCTCCGTCGGGATAATAGCCGCGACGTTCGCCAACGGATTGAAATCCCAGTCGGTTATACAGATTGAGGGCGGCCTGATTACTCGCCCTTACTTCTAATGTGGCCCACTCAAGCCCACGTTCGTAAGCCCTTCGTAACAAAAAGCAGAGGAGAAGCTGTCCAAGTCCCTGACGTCGAAACTCCGGGTCAACCCCCAGGAGCGTAATATGGCCTTCCTCCAAAATGGCCCAGACACAGCCGATGGCGATGGGGCGATGGTCTGTACAGAGCAGCAGCAAGTCACTATTGGGGCTTTCCATTTCTCGCTGATAGCCTGCTTCACTCCAGAGACCTCCCAGACACTTGCGATCGAGTTCGACGGCAGCGGCAAGCTGCTCGGGCTCCAACTGGCAAAGAGAGAGAGAGGTTAGCGAGTTGGCCATGTCTAGATTCAAAGAATTTGATTCCCAAGGGGATTTGATTCCCAAGGGTAAAAGAGGAGAAGGACAGCAAAACAGTAGACTAGGAGAATAAGTTTTCGGTGGTGTCGTCTGTGTTTCCCCAGGCGTCCCAAATCCTCAAAGCCGCAAGACAAAACTCCCAAGATAGAAGCCGTTAAGTAAGAAGCAATCCCGAGACCATGGTATCGACCCCCGTGTCCCAATCTTCCCGCTCTGGTGCGGATTATGTTCACCAAGCTGATTCAGAGAATGGCCATTCGCGTTCTCCCAACCAGAGCCTTCTCCCCCTGACTGCGGGCGTGAATGGACACGACCATCTGGAGGTCGGCGGGTGTGATGTCAAAGCCCTCGTTGAGCAGTACGGCTCGCCTCTCTATGTTTTGGATGAGGCAACACTGCGGGCCTCCTGCCAACAGTATCGAGATTCTCTTCAGGCACACTATGCCGGTGAATCCCTGGCCATTTATGCCTCCAAGGCTTGGAACTGTATGGCTGTCGATGCCATTGTCAATGCAGAAGGGTTGGGCATTGATGTGGTTTCTGGGGGAGAGCTGTTTACAGCGCTCAAGGCAGGCTTTTCTGCGGAGAAGATGTATTTCCATGGCAACAACAAGTCCCGTGAGGAACTTGTCCTTGCCCTAGAAACGGGCTGCAATATTGTGGCGGACAACTGGCTGGAATTGAATACGCTGGCAGAGCTGGCGGAGGCCCAGGGCCAAGCGACCGCTGTGCCCGTGATGCTCCGGTTCACGCCGGGGATCGAGTGCCATACCCACGAATACATTCGCACGGGGCACCTCGACAGCAAGTTTGGCTTTGACCCCGAACAACAGCAGGCTGTTTTCCAGTTCTTCAAATCCCACCCGCAACTGCACTGCTTGGGTCTGCATGCCCACATTGGCTCCCAAATCTTTGAGCTACAACCCCACCATGATCTCGCGGATGTTTTGGTGCGAGCTTTTGTCGATGCCAAAGCCCAGGGGCTGCCGGTTACAGAGTTGAATGTTGGCGGTGGTCTGGGCATTCGCTACACCGAATCGGACGATCCCCCAAGCATCGAGACCTGGGTGAAGCAGGTTTGCACGGCCCTAACGGCGGCCTGTGAGACCCATGGTTTGGAGCTACCCAAATTGATCTGTGAGCCGGGTCGGTCCTTGATTGGTTCGGCTTGTGTGACAGCGTATACCGTGGGGAGTCAAAAGGAAGTGCCGGGCATTCGGCAATACATCACGGTGGATGGTGGTATGTCCGATAATCCTCGCCCCATTACCTATCAATCGCTTTATCGCTCAGTTTTGGCCAACAAGATGTCTGCTCCGTTGACGGAGACTGTGACCGTGGCCGGGAAACACTGTGAATCCGGTGATGTGGTGATTAAAGATGCGCTGCTGCCGAAAACGGAACCCGGTGATATCCTCGTCGTCATGGGGA
Source organism: uncultured Pseudanabaenaceae cyanobacterium (assembly GCA_938017515.1). Taxonomy (GTDB): domain Bacteria; phylum Cyanobacteriota; class Cyanobacteriia; order PCC-9006; family JAAUQQ01; genus JAAUOP01. Next base: position 2,484 of record CALIJJ010000012.1, on the reverse strand, counting down.
CAGGTGCTTATAACTACAGCATGTCGTCCAATTACAATCGCTTGGCGCGACCGGCTGGGGTGCTGGTTCAGGGCGGCGAATCGGACCTGATTTTAGAGCGCGAGACCTACGCAGATCTGGTACGCTTCGATCGTTTACCGGACCGACTTTCTCGCTAATTGGATGAGGGTGCTCTAACGATCCCATTCAACGGGCCCATGCAGCGAGCAAGGACTTCTTCATTTTAGGCTGTTCCGTTGAGGTGCAGCCTACGATCAAATCGCTGCACCCGATCACGGCTTTTTCGATGCGGCTCCAGGTAGGCTGAATCGGTATCAGAGGATAGACCCGGAAATTAATGGCTGACTTGTGGCAATCATGGCTAGGTGGAGCTGCGACAGCTCAACCCTGGTTTGTTAACGTCGTTGACGTTGGCTTGGTTGTTCTTGTCACTTATCTTCTACTGATCATTATTGGTGAACGACAAACTCTTTGGATGGTGCGAGGGTTTGTCGTGCTGATGTTGACGTTAGTGGTGAGTCGTCGTCTGGGGCTGACGCTGCTGAGTTTTTTGTTGGGTTATCTTGTCTTGGGGGCTGCGGTCGCGATGTCTATCGTATTGCAGTCTGAGTTTCGGCGTTTTTTGGAGCAACTCGGGCGCGGACAGATTTTCCAGCTCTTTGCGGTGAGTAAAACGTCGGTTCCCCAGTCTGATGTCATCGATGAAGTGGTGGATTCTGTGAAAGAGCTCTCCCAGAATCGGACTGGGGCATTGCTCATGCTGGAGACGGGGGAACCGCTGGACGAACGGGATTTTTCTGTGCCGGGTGTGAAGATTAATGCGGAAGTCTCAAAAGAGCTGATCCAAACGATTTTTCAGACGTCAACATTGCTCCATGACGGGGCGGTGCTGATTCGGGGATCGCGCATTTTGGCTGCCAGTGTCATTCTGCCGATTTCTGAGCGTTCGGCTGCAAGGCGTTTGGGTACCCGCCATCGGGCGGCGATGGGGATTACGGAGCGGGTGGAAAATTGTCTTTGCATTGTGGTCTCCGAGGAAACGGGATCTATTTCTTTGGCCGAACGCGGTATCCTAAATCGTCCCCTCACGAGCAGTAAGCTGAGGGAGATTTTGCAGGACCGCCTCTCCCAATCGGTTGAATTGGAGACGGTGGCTCCGGATCTGCGGGTTCTCAGCCGCAAACTTGCAGGGCAGGGCTTGGGCTGGGTATCGCGATCGCTTTCCTTTTTGAGTCCATCGGCATCGCGGGAGAAAAAATGACAGCTAAGCTGACGGCCTTGAGGCAGCGCCCTGCAGATTTGGTGGGCGATCGCCTTCCTAAACATGTCGCCGTAATTATGGACGGCAATGGTCGCTGGGCGAAGCAGCGCGGTATGCCAAGAATTATGGGGCATCGACGCGGTGTGGATACGCTCAAGACGCTGCTGCGCTGCTGTGACGATTGGGGCGTTGGGGCGTTGACGGCCTATGCCTTTTCGACGGAGAACTGGGGTCGGCCTGATGATGAGGTCGATTTCCTGATGATGTTGTTTGAGCGGGTGCTGCGCCAGGAGCTGAAGGAGCTGATGGCGGAGAATGTTCGCATTCGCTTTGTGGGCAATCTTCAGGCGTTGCCGGTGTCGCTGCAGCGAGAGATTGAGCGGGCGATGCTGGATACCCAGGAGAATCAGGGGATTCAGTTTACAGTCGCGACGAATTACGGCGGTCGGCAGGAAATTATTCAGGCTTGTCGCGCGATCGGTGAACAGATTCAACAAGGTGAGATTACGCCGGATCAGATTGATGAGTCGATGTTTGAGCGGCATCTCTATACCCAGGGGCTTGAGGATCCGGATCTATTGATTCGTACGAGTGGCGAAATGCGCATCAGCAACTTTTTGCTGTGGCAGTTGGCCTATGCGGAGATGTACATTACCGATACGCTCTGGCCGGATTTCAATCACCATGAGTTCCACCAGGCCTTGCTGGATTATCAGCAGCGCCATCGTCGGTTTGGAAAGCTTTAGGCTGATTTTCCCGGATTGTTTGATTTGAGCTGCGTTCCCGTCGTGACCGTCTCAAGCCTCTGCAAGAAAAGATGCAGGAGTCTCTCGATAGTGGTTTGCAGGTGGGGCTTTTGATTGATCCGCAGGATCAGCAGGTGGAAGTTTATCGGGGGGGTGAGCCGAAGCAGGTGTTGCGATCGCCCCAGGCGGTTACGATTGGGGATTTAATGCCAGGGTTTGCCTTAAGCTTGCGCTCAACCTGGTAAACCGCTGCAAAATTCTCAAACGGTTAAACGTTCCGCCAAGTGCTCTCCCACTCGCAATGCATTGGCAATCACAGTGAGTGCGGGGCTAACGCTGGCACAAGAGGGAAAAAAGCTGCTGTCTACCACATAAAGATTGTCGATCTCGTGGGTCCGACAGTTGAGATCTAGTACCGATGTTGCGGGGTCGTGGCCCATGCGGCAGGTGCCACACTGGTACCCCACCACCTGGATA
>CALIJJ010000011.1 GCA_938017515.1 uncultured Pseudanabaenaceae cyanobacterium | reverse complement strand
GGGCTTGCTCCGCTGCAAAATTCACCTGGGCGGTGGTCACCCCCGGCACCCGCTGAATCGCAGACTGAACGCTGTTGGCGCAAGAGGCACAGCTCATGCCCCGAAGTTTTAGGGTTGCAGTGGTCATGGTGAAAGGCTCCGAGGGCGATCGCGTACGTCGAGAGCCCGCTAGGAAACGGGGTAGCCCGCCGCTTCCACAGCAGATTTCAGGGCAGGCTCAGCGGCACTGGTTTCAATCACAACTAATTTGGTTTGGGGATCGGCATCCACCTGAGCCTTGGCATCGACGGCTTGAATGGCCTTGGTGATTGTCTCAGCGCAGGCACCGCAGGCCATGGAAGGAACAGTCAGTTGGAGTTTCATGGTTACAAGCGTCTTAGGGTTACAAGATCGACAACGGGATGGATTTAGTCTAAACCCTCTAGTCGGCTGGAGAGTCAAGTCATCCATCAACAATCCGAGTGAGTCCTTTAGCCATGATCAATCTCGCGAGCCTCAACCTTGCAATCACCAACCTTGCAATCACCAACCTTGCGATCGGCCCATGGGATTAAATCCAAAGACCTCGCCCAGCCTTGATAAGGTTGGATGACACCATTTCGACCAGGAGGTAACACCATGGCAACCTACGTCATCACAGGCGCAAATCGGGGTATTGGTCTAGAGTTCTGCCAGCAACTCCAGCAGCGCGGCGAAACCGTGATTGGCGTCTGTCGCTCTTCGACACCGGAATTGGATGCGCTGGGTGTTCAGGTTGAAAGCGGTGTTGATATTACCGATGAAACCTCCGTGAGAGCTTTGGGCGATCGCCTCAGCAACACCCCCATCGATTGCCTGATCAACAATGCCGGAGCCTGGAGTCGCGTCACCCTCGACGACATGGATTTTGACGCCATTCGCTCACAATTTGAAGTCAATGCCATCGGTCCCCTACGCGTCACCCACACCCTATTACCCAGCCTCAAAGACGGCGGAAAGATCGGCATCATCACCAGCCGCATGGGTTCCATCGACGACAACACCTCCGGCGGTTCCTACGGCTATCGCATGTCCAAAGTGGCCCTCTCCATGGCCGGGAAATCCCTCTCCCATGACCTCAAGTCGCGAGGGATTGCTGTCGCCATCCTGCATCCTGGCCTCGTCCAAACCCGTATGACAGGCTTCACACCAAGCGGTATTACAACAACAGAATCAGTCAACGGTTTACTGGCTCGCCTCGACGAACTGACCCTCGACCATAGCGGCAGTTTTTGGCACAGCAACGGTCAGGTTCTACCCTGGTAGTAAAATCAGAGACTGTGCATCCCGTAAGTCCTTCCCCTGGTCCCCCTGTCCATGGCCATTTACATCACCCGAGATTTTCAAAGAGCCGCTGAAGTCATCACCTTCGTTGGTCGCGAAATCCATGCCCACGGGTGGTCTGCCGCCGCCAGCAGCAACTATTCCCTCCGCCTTAATAGCGAATGCTGCGCCATCACAACACCGGGGAAGGACAAGGGTAAATTGGCACCGCGAGACATCATGGTTGTGGACCTTGATGGCCATCCCATCACCCCGCAAACCCCCTCTCCCGAGACCTTACTCCACACCAGTTTGTATCAACACAATCCCCAAATTGGTGCCGTCCTACACACCCACTCCAAAACCGCTACGCTCCTCAGCCGATTGCTCAAGGGCCAAATGCTGCTGCTAGAGGGCTATGAATTACTCAAAGCCTTTGCCGGGATTACAACCCACGAAACAGTCCTACGGGTTCCCATTTTTGAGAACTCCCAGGAAATCGACAAGCTATCCTTCCGGATCACTCAATATCTTCAGCAAGCCCCTCAGACCTACGGTTATCTCATTCGAGGTCATGGTCTCTACACCTGGGGCAAAGATATGGCCGAGGCGCGACGACATTTAGAAGCATTCGAGTTTCTTCTGGACTGCGAACTGGAGATGCTCAAGATTAATCGATAGATCCCTTAAATTGTTGACCAGAAGTGGAGGACAGGGCTGCTTATGCAGCCCACAGGTGCCTAGAGCAGATCGCCCAGTTCCCGACCAAGACGCCGAAATACTTCACCGGGCGGCATCAGAAAGGGCGCTTCTTCTTCACCATCGGCCACACGACCATTCGCCGCACGACGTTCCTGCTCATCCAAGGACGTGATGCTGCCCCCACTGCTATCCGAACTGCGATCCGAATCAGTCGTGCCATCTGCCTGGGTCACCAGAGGCTCACCGGAGCTGGGGGCTCCAGTCTCAATCGTCGTCGCCGGAAGAACGGGCACTGCACCATTGGGCACTGCATTCGCAGCCGTTAGCTCCTCCTCCAGCATTTCGTAATAAATATCCGGCAAGTAGGCACTCATGCTATTGGTCTCAATGCCATAGCCCAAGCTAGTCCAGGTGGGCGAAAGAATTTCAAGCACGGTGTAGATTTCACCATCGCGCAGCAAACCGCTCAAATCCGTCCCCCACTGCCGGGAATCACTCAGCCAATCATGGACCACTCGGTCCTGGGAATCTGGGTCAAAACGATAGGGGCGCCAAAAGAGAATGTGGGGCTGTTCGGGGTGATATTTACTGGCCTGGTCTTCCCAAGTGGTCGTGATGAATTGATAGCGGCCCGCCGCCGTTGAGCAATTGCCGGTGTTGGGACCGACCGAGATCGTGACACAGCGATCGGGATGTTGCGTCCAGTCCCGAAAATGGTCCCCCCCATAAATCACCGAGTAGGGCTTGGGTACATTCGACTCACTGGCCGAAATCGTCCGCATCAGAGCCCGAATATAGGGATCCCCTCCTTCCATCACCAAGGGGGCAGGCTTTTCTTGTTGCCACTCCGGCTCAAAAATCTTGAGCGCTCCATAGCGCCAACCATAGAGGTCCAACATCGCCGCTCCCGTCACCACCAGCAAGACCCCCTGCACCAACAGCCGGTCCAGGATCTGAGAGAGTCCACTTTTCTGAGGCTTACGGGGAGCTTCCGCCCCTTCTAAAGGGCATTTCGCGGAACAGTTTTGGGAAGCAGACGGGGAATTTGGGGCCATATCGCCGGAAAGGGATCACCAAGGCTTCGCAGCCATTTTATTGATTTTTTGTAAAAACGGCTTTCTTTTTTACCGGCGAGATAGATAGTGGTTGCCGTAGTTGACGCTGAATGTAATGGGAAATTAAGCCTTTTTCCCTAAAGCAAGCACTAATGTAAAAGTGCAGGTCAAGCAGGGAAAGCTAGGCCCATCCCAGCCTAGCCAAACGACTGATTTTCCCGAATGCTTCACAATACTGATATAGGGTAATTTAGTCCTGTACTACCCACGGTCCGCATTGTCTAAGGTCACTGAATCTCAATTCCCAGAATCTTGATTCCCAGAATCTCGATTCCCAGAAGTCAAATTCCTTGCGCCCCACCCCATTGCTGACCCCCTGCCCCCTACTGCCTCTGGTTTATTTAGGAGAAGGTCATGAATTCGTTCAGCCCCGCAAATCTGCTCACAGGAGCCTTTGCCCTCATGGCCCCCCTAGGCGTCCTAGCTTCCCTGACGCTTCCGGCCCATGGCAGCGCTCTGCCCACCCGCAGTTGCGCCTACGATCCAAGCTCTGGCAAAGCCAACCCCCTCGCCGGTAAAGCCTTCATCAGCATCAACGAGATCGAAGGGGACACCATCTTCACGTACCAGATCTTGCCCTCCCAAAAGAACCGAGGCACCACCCGTACCGTCGTAGCTCAGCAACGAGAGCTGACCCTAGAAAACACATCCCTCGAAAAAGCACGGCAGCTCCTTGTCAGCGCCCCTGACTACTACACCGACCTACTCGGCTACGAATCCAGCAGTGGCTTTGGTGCCGTAGACCAATCCCTCACCTGCTGGTCCAACAGCGTCGGCGGAGCCTCAGATGCCGCCCCCCGCGCCCAGGGCTTCAGCACAGCCCCAAGCACTAGCAGCGGAGAACAGCCCGTTCTGGCAGACCCCAGACCTGCCGTGTTCAAGCCTGGGCCTAGCGCATCGGCATCGACCTCAGCCCCCGCTTCTGGCCAAAAGCCCCTCGTCCAGACCCAGGCCAGCACGGAACCAGCCCCTGCCGAGGGCACAACGCCCTCGGCTCCAGCCGAGGCCCCTACGGCAGCTCAAGCTCCTGCAACCACCGTTGCCGCAAGAAAACCCTCTCGCACCAATACCATTGCCAAGCTGGCTGACGGCGAATATCGCTTTTGGAACGGTAAGAGCAGCAGCCCCAACGTCAGCGACGATACGCTCCTAACGGAGGGGGGCGTCCTGTTCATCTTCCGCAAACAGGGCAACAAAATCACGGGTAACTTCGCCTACATCGACGGCGAAGATTCGGCCTGTGTGTTTGGATTCGTCAACAATGACACAGTCTCTGGCTTTGCCTACCCCTACAGCAATGAGGTCAAGGATGCCCAGGAATCCTTCATCAATTTGGGTCCCGCAGACTTTCTCAAAGTGCGACGCGCCAGCAAGAGCGGTAGTGTCAACTTCTATCGCAGCGCCCTCCTAGACCTCCAGGACTTCAACCCCATCAACCTAGGTCCGGTGCTGCCTCCTAGCAAGTGCCAGGCTTAGCAATGCGCATCGTTTCTCTCATTCCCAGCGCGACCGAAATCGTTGCCGCGCTGGGGTTTTCTGATTGCCTGGTGGGTCGCTCCCATGAATGCGATTTTCCAGCTCGCGTCAAGGATCTGCCGGTCTGTACCGAGCCCAAGTTCGATCCAGTGGGCAGCAGCCAAGTCATTCACGAACGGGTGACTGAGCTGCTTCAGTCGGCCCTGAGCGTCTACCGCATTGATACAGCCCTTCTCCAAACCCTCAGACCCACCCACATCATCACCCAGGCCCAGTGTGAAGTCTGCGCCGTCAGCTTAGGCGATGTCGAAGCAGCGGCGGCCCAGGTACTGGGTCACTCTGATCTCGATGGGCCTCAAATCATCTCGCTTCAACCCAATACCCTAGAAGAGGTTTGGAACGATATTGAGCGGGTCGCAGAGGCCCTAGGAGCAGCAGAGCGGGGCCAGGAAGTTGTATCCGCACTGAGACAGCGCAGTGCAGCCTGCGCCGACCGTGTTGCAGCCATTCCGCAAAACCAGCGCCCCAATGTCGCCTGCATTGAATGGATTGAGCCCCTGATGGCCGCGGGCAACTGGGTTCCAGAGCTGGTGGAGCTTGCTGGAGGCATCTGCCAGTTTGGTGCGGTGGGGCAACATTCTCCCTGGATGACCTGGGAAGAGCTGTTGGCTGCGGACCCAGCGGTGATTGTCACCATGCCCTGTGGCTTTGATATCGCCAAGACCAGGACCGAGATGGGAGCCCTTACCCAGCGAGAAGACTGGCTTTCCCTCCAAGCTGTACGCCAGGGGAACATCTACTTGACCGATGGCAATCAATATTTCAATCGGCCAGGGCCTCGGCTTATCGAGTCGATGGAAATCTTGCAGGCCATTTTTTATGGCCAAACCCTAGGGAATCTGGCTGAGTCACAGCTCAGCGGAAGGAATGCCTTCGAGAAATTTTCCTAAGGAACAAAAATTTCATACAACCAAAATTTACCGGAGGGTCGGCATTCTCGACCCTTGAGAAATATAAAATTCGCCCCGGATATCTGAAGAAAAGGAAGGCGTGCCCTCAGATATTTTATTTTTTGGGATATCACCGGAGTCCCTTCAAACGCTATTTTTCAGCACAATTTCCTAGGACGTTTCAGGAAAATGGCCTAGAGTTTTTAGTCTTCTCAGCGGCGGAAGAAAAGCCTTCATTTTCTGGGAAAAAGGAGAAATCACTGACCCGATGATTGTTCCAACGGACAAAGGAATTATTTTCCTGGGCCGATCAGTAAGCGGACACAACTCTCTTGCGGAGCGGGTTTCGACTTCGCTCAGCCTTCGGCCCTAGAAGGCTAACGGTTTTGCGGCTTGAGCGGAGCCGGTCCCCCTGAGCTTGCATCGAAGGGAAACCAGCAGAGGCAAAGGCTATGTTTATTTCAGACCGCCTACTTAGTCATAGATTTTGTGTGAACTGACGATTTTTCTTCGATGGTCTCTCTGCCATTTGAAGTAGAAATAAAGAATCGAATTCTCTCTGCTCACGTGCTTCTTCCCGTCAAACTCTCGGGAACATTGGAGTGACGCCAAATTTTGGTCTGCTGCATTGCGCCCCCCAAAGTCTCTCGCGGACCCGCGTTTTCAAGACTTTTTTTCCTCACTCCATGAATTCGATTTTTTGTCGCTGGGTGCTGCTGGTTACTGTTTCTGTACTGCCGAGTGCTTTAGTCGGCTGTACCGATCCCGATTTTGATGATTCCACAGATCCCAACCACTCTCAACCGATGACGTCCTGGCAAGGAAGCGCTGCAGAAGCAGCTCCCTTGCCCTCCCCAGAGGAAACCCTGAATACAGCCTTGATTTTGGGCGATCGCGCTGACCAAGCGGCCCACAGTGCCCAAACCACCACCGACTGGGAAGTGGCCGCCGCTCGCTTTGAGCAAGCTTTGAATCTCCTCAAAGCCATTCCGCCCAGCAGCGAGCACTACAGCAGCGCCCAAGCCAAAATCCAAGACTACGACGCCAAACTCCAAGAAAGCCGGCGGCGGCTGACTGCCTTACGCCCAGAATCTTGAGACCCAACCCAAGCATGAGGTTATGAGCAAATGGGAGCCCAAGCGGGAGTCCAAAGGGGAGCCCCAACAGTCTGGTCAGGGATTGTATCTCGTGCAACAATTTAGAAAATCATGAACGGCGATCGCAGCCCTGGGATCCAAGTGATAAGATCGAATTCCCGCAATCCCGACCGACTTACCGGGGTTATCCGGGAAGCCATTTAGCCGCTTATCGCCAGACTTCAAACCATGTCCCCAGTTGTCGCATCACCCGCCGCCGAATCTCCCAAAAAAGTTTCTAAGCTTGAGGGCATTAAGGAACGCAGTAATTTCCTTAGAGAACCCGTCGCGACTGAACTCAAGCAAGACACCAACTGCTTTAGTCAAGATGGCATCCAAATTCTCAAGTTCCATGGTTCCTATCAGCAGAGAAGTCGGGAAAAGGAGCTGAGGGGCACGGAGTCGGAATACAGCTTTATGTTGCGCACCCGCAACCCCGGAGGGTTCATTCCGCCGCAGCTCTATCTGGCCATGGATCGCATGTCCGATCAGTATGGCAACCACACCATGCGGGTGACGACTCGCCAAGGGTTCCAGCTCCACGGCGTACTTAAGAAAAATTTGAAAGCGGTCATCGCCGAGATGATTCGCAATATGGGCTCCACCCTAGGCGCCTGTGGCGACCTCAATCGCAACGTCATGGCGCCGCCCGCCCCCTTCCGCAATCGTCCGGAATATAGGCTGGCCTGGGAATATGCCGACAAGGTCGCAGACCTGCTAACGCCCCAAACCGGTGCTTATTACGAGATTTGGCTCGACGGCGAAAAAGCCATCAGTGCGGAGGAAGCTCCCGAAGTTAAGATGGCTCGCCAGCGCAACGGCAACGGCACCGTTTTCCACGACAAAGAGGAGCCCCTCTACGGCACCCAGTACATGCCGCGCAAGTTCAAGTGTGCGGTGACCGTCCCGGGTGACAACTCCATCGACATCCTCACCCAGGATGTGGGCCTCGTGATCATTGCCGATGCCCAGGGCAATCTCCAGGGCTTCAACGTGTTTGCGGGGGGCGGCATGGGACGCACCCACAACAAGGAAGAGACCTTTGCTCGCATCGCAGACCCCATCGGCTACGTGGAGAAAGCCGACATCTATGACTTCATGAAGGCGATTTTGTCCACCCAGCGGGACTATGGCGATCGCTTCAACCGTCGCCATGCCCGCATGAAATATCTCATGAACGACTGGGGCGTTGAGACATTCCGCACGAAGCTAGAGGGCTACTTCGGCAAGTCCCTTGCTCCCATGAAGCCCCTGCCCGAGTGGAAGTATAAGGACTTCTTAGGCTGGAATGAGCAGGGAGACGGCAAACTCTTCCTGGGCATCTCGATTCAAAACGGTCGGGTCAAGGACGAAGGCACATTCCAACTCAAAACGGCCCTGCGCAAGATCGTTGAGCAGTTTCAGTTACCCATTCGCCTGACCGGTAACCACGACGCGATTTTGTATGAAATCAACCCTGCGGACAAAGAGGCAATCCAGGCAATCCTGCGCAGCCACAACGTTCCCACCGAGAATGAAATCGATTCCCTTGAGCGGTTTGGCATGGCCTGCCCTGCTTTACCCACCTGCGGCCTCGCAATTACAGAATCAGAGCGGGCCCTACCGGGAATCATGGACCGCATTCGCGGGGTGCTGTCGCGAGTCGGACTTAAAAATGAGTCTTTTGTGATCCGCATGACGGGTTGCCCCAACGGTTGTGCTCGGCCCTACATGGCGGAGCTGGGTTTTGTGGGCAGCGCTCCCAATGCCTATCAAATTTGGCTGGGCGGCTGCCCCAACCAGACCCGCTTGGCCAGACCCTATCTGCAAAAGGTGGCCCATGAAGACCTTGAGCTAGAGCTGGAGCCTATCTTCGTCATGTTCCGCCGGGAACGGAAACGGGGCGAGAGCTTTGGAGACTTCTGCGATCGCGCCGGATTTGATGCGATTCGCGAGTTTTCCGTGCAGTACAAGGAAAACCCTGCGGCTTTCCGTCCCAAGCAAGGTGCATCCCGCCAGCGCTGGCGCGTGGAATTATCTTCCGATCTGCACAATCGCCTCAAGGACAAGGCAAACGCAGAGGGCAAATCCCTGCGCGACTTAGCCGCCTACGCCTTAGAGGAATATCTCACTCGCCACCAGCAGTAACCCACGTGGGTTGATCAACGGCGGACTGATTCCTCCTTCATCGGTTCCTAGACATCAGCAGAGTTCTAGACACCAACAGAGTCCTAGAGAGCAGCAAACTTTAGGAACCGATAGCCCCGGGATACAGCCATGGAAATGGCATCTCGCCTAACGGGCAACGGAAGCCAGCCATACAACAAAGAAGAAGGGATGAGAAGAGAGGTCTCACCCCTTTTTTATAGTGCGTAAAAATGTGCTCTTTCATGGTGGGCAGGCTATTAAGAAATCAAGTCAATAAACGTCAAATTAAATACAGTAGTGGTTCGAACAAATTGCGATAAATAATTTAGAAAAAGTGACAACGAATGGATTACAATCACCCCGACTCAAACAAGTAATGTTGACCCAGCCCATCGAATATTGACTCGTGTGCTGGCTCATCTGCGCAACTCAGGGATTTCCAGAAGCGTTCTTATATTGGCTTCGACCATGAAATCATTCTTCTCCATCGCTCTTCTCACCGATGCGACCCAGGCTTGCGATCGCAACGCTGACCTTTGCGAACTGGCCCATCGTTTACAAACACTGGGAGTCACGCCCCATGTGTTTATGTTGATGCGTAATGCCGCCCCTCAGACCTTTACTCATCGAGATATTTCAGTTCATCCCATCCCATCCCATCCCTGCAACTTTGGCGCCGATGAGTTTGCGCGACAGCGCATCCAAGAGATGACCGACGCCCTCATCCAAGAGTTGAACCAGGCAAGGCGGTACGACATTTATCACGCCCAGGACATTATCAGCGCCTCGGCTTTGACCATGATGCAGGGCATGGGATTCATTGATGAGTTCATCTATACGATACGAGACGTTGGGCAACTGGACAGTCCTTACCTGGCCAACTGCCAAGCGCGATCGCTGCGGGCTGCAACCCAATGCCTCTGCCAAAGTGACGCGCACCAGCAAAGCCTCCTGAATCGCTATGGTATCCGGGCTGAGGTTATGACTGTGCCGCTGCGTTCGCGGGTGCAGCGGCGTCGGCTGCGCGATCGCCAAGCCAATCTCCCCTCGGACTGGCAGACCGATCCCTGGCAGGAAATGGCCTACCAGCACCTGCTCATGTATGAACAACAAATATCACGACCGACCTTGCTGAGCTATGCCTGACGCCCCTATCCGTTGATATTTCCTCCCTTGAAGAGATTTCCTCCCTTGACCCCAGGGAGACAGAGGAGGTCATGGGGAGCTTTGAGGAACCGCCAGATTCTTATCAACACACTAGACTGGAATAGCTCCTGAGTGAGTGAATGGTATTCCGTGGTTGAATGATGAGTGGTTCGAGGGTTCATTTGACTATCAAGACTCACTTTCTGATGGTGCCGCTGCTTCTCGTGGGGGGAGCTTTGGCCTCCTGCACAGCCCGAACCCAACCGTCTCCAGATGTTGAAGTAACCGCCCCTGCAAGACCCAGCGTGGTTGCAGTGGGTCGGCTAGGACCGGTGGGTGGGGTGATTAAGCTATCGGTACCCAATGCAGCGGATAGCCGTGTCAATCAGATTTTGGTGCAGGAGGGCGATCGCGTCCAGGCCAATGACATCATCGCTGTGTTACAGGGCTCAGAGCGACGGGAGCGGGACTTAGCCGAGTCCCTCAAAAATGTGGAGTTTGTCGAGGCACGACTGGCCCAGGCCAAGGCGGGTACGGCAAAAATCTCCGAGATCGCCGCCCAAAACACCAATATCGTCCGACTAGAGGCAGACCTGCGTACCCAGCGGGTGGAAAAACAAGCCGCGATCGCCAGTGCCGAAGCAGAGCTGCGTGAAGCCGAAGCCACTTTTCAGCGTCAACTCAATCTGGCCAACGAAGGGGCAATTAGTCAGCAGGCCCTTGATCAAGCCCGCCGCAGCGTCGAAACCGCCCGTGCTGCCGTTGACCAGCGCAGGGCCCAACTCGCCAACACAGAAGCGACGCTGGAGCAGCAAATCGCCCTGGAACGGGACAATCTAGCCCAAATCCAGGAGGTGCGTCCGGTGGATGTACAGGTCGTCCAAGCAGACCTAGAACGCGCCAAGCTCATCGTGGAACAACGTCGCGCCGATCTAGAGGACACCAACGTGCGTGTGCCTATCCCAGCTCAAATTTTGCGCATCAACACGAAGGTGGGCGAACAGGTCAACACGCAGCAGGGCATTGTCGAGATTGGCAGGACAGACAATATGTATGCTCGGGCGGAGGTCTATGAAACGGAAGCGGGGAAAATTAAGCGGGGACAACGGGCAAAAATCGTCAGTGAGTACGGTGGCTTTGAGGGAGAAATTCAGGGCACCGTAGACAAAATTGGTCTGCAAGTGGGGGCATCGCAACTGCGTCAGGATTCGTCTAACCCATCCAATGACGAAAACACCCGCGTGGTGGCTGTCGATATTCGCATCGACCCGGAAGACAATGACACGGTGGCGGCGCTGACCAATATGCAGGTGCGGGTTGAGATTGATATTAGCGGTGAGTTAGTCGAGATACAGCCCCTCTTGAGTTCACCTGAATTCCTTAAAGATGTGGAGAAAAAAGACGTGGAGGAAGAGGGCGATCGCCCAGATTAAGGCAAGCTTTTTGGGAATTAGCGATCGCGCACCAGCACATAAACCTCATGGTCCACCAAGCGATCGTATAGTTGCTCTGCCTGACGAATACGGCCATCATACTTAAATCCCAAGCGCTCGGGAATGGCACGGCTGCGGTGATTTTCTGTTGCACAAGCAATCACAATACGATTCAGGTCCAGAACCGAGAAAGCATGGTCAATCATTGCCCGACAGGCCATCGTCATCACGCCTCGCCCCCCGTGTTCCTGCGCTAGCCAGTAGCCAACGTAGCCCGTGCGGCTAGGCCAATCGATGGGTTCTAGGCTAATAACACCAACAATGCCCTTGGCCGTAGAACGTCTGGCCGATATAGCTTTATCCGAGAGGCTTTCGGGGCTTTGGTCCAGCCTGACTCCAGACACACGACGTTCACAGATCGCCAGAACCAAACCAATACTGTGAGCGAGGCTTTGCTCAACCTGCTCAATAAACACTCGGCTGTCCGCAGATGAACGGGTGCAATCAACCCAAGGCAACCACTGACGCAAATAGGCCCGATTAGCATCCACGACAGCAAAGAGTTCACCAGCATCATCACCCTGTAGCTGACACAACTGAAATGCATCCGCCCATGATTTCGCTATCAATTTTGGGAGTGTCGCCGAAAGTTGAGGAATATTCATCGGAAAAGAAAAGTGACATCTGTCACAACCTCAATAGGGCTCAGGAACTTAAATGAAACAAAAGCAAACTAAAAAGCCAAGGGCAAAGGAGTATCATTATTAACTTAATGAGGGGTAATGGGCTAGAGCCCCAAGGATTGAGAAACCTCGGGATTCACCATTTATAAACTGTATATTCAGCATCTATGGACTCGAAAATAGGGAGCATTCTTGTTGTGGAAGACCATCCGGTCTTTCTCGAAGGTATTGTCAGCCTGTTGGAAAATCACTATCCCAATACGGAAATTATACAGGCCGGTTCGGTTCAGGAAGCCCAGGAAAGCTTACGTACCAATTTGCCCGAATTGGTTGTGTTTGATCTCGCGATTCCTGTATCTCGCCAGGATGAGCAGCAGGCTCAACCTGAGACTGGAATCAAGCTTCTGAAGGAGATCATGGGGCTTTACCCCAACCTGAATCTAGCGGTGCAAAGCACCTACACCAAAGCGCTGATTCGTCTTTGCCCCGACATTGACGACCATCAGGGGGGCTTTACAGTCATTGAGAAGAATCGTTCTAGCCAAGATGCCCTGGAACTGATTGATATTGCGCTTAGGGGCTATACCAATACCAAAGAAATTCGTAAACTCCAGTCGGGACTTGAGGTCAAGCCTGAGTGGCTAGAAGTTTTGCGGTTAGCCTTTTCGGAAGGCTTGCAGGATAAGGCGATCGCGGAACAAATGCAGGTCCAACCTGGCACTGTGCGGCACTATTGGCGGAAACTCTACGACGTTCTCAGTATCGATCCAGAGATGGAACGGGAAGCAAAACGAAATCTGAGGACATTAGCAGAAATGCGCGCTCGGGAAAAAGGTCTGATCGATTAGTCACGCCCAGGGTATGACGTTCAGACATGGCTATAGGTCAATCATTCACGCGCTGTGCACAGTGAATTGAATACAGGGTGAAAGCATGCGTCATTCAGAGTCCCATGCAGAAATATCTAGGTTTTCAGGGCGGTTGCGGCATTTCCTCACGCATCATGCCTGGGGAATAGGGGCGATCGCATTTTTCCTCATTCTGAAAGCATCAGGCGTTTTGCAAACCCTTGAACTCAACCAACTCGATTTCCTACTGGGATTACTCCCAGAAGAACCATTGGATTCCAAAATACTCATCGTCGAAATTGACGATCGCTATCTGGAAACACTGCGAGAAAAACATGGTGGGCTTAGCTATTTTGAATACCAGGATTTAGCAGAACTCACACAAAAGATTTGGGAGCAACAGCCTTCGGTTGTTGCGCTAGATGTTGTCAGCACAAGCCTCTCGGGACAGGGAAGAGAGGCACTCGTCTCTCTCTTTAGCCAGCACAGCACCATGCTGGCAACCGAAAAAGCGTTTCGCCCCGTACTCCCGCCCATTTCAGGAATTCCCGAAGAGCAACTTGCTTTCAACGATTTTCCAAGAGATGTTGATGGCAAAATTCGCCGTACCTTTTTGGGGTCTTATAACCTTGATGAGGACAACTTCAAGAAGTCTCTTTCATTTCGATTGGCTGAAGTTTATCTACTAAAAGAGCACGGGATTAATTCGGTTAACGGCATCAAGGATCCCGAGTCTGCAAGGTTTGACAAGACCGAGATTCCCAGAATAAAGCCGAACCAGGAACCCTATGTCGGCAAACGCAACAAGGTTAATGGTGTTCAAACCCTGCTGCATTTTCGTCGTCAGTCACAACCCTTTGAATCGATTTCAGCTCAAGCAATCCTAGATGGCTCAGCCGACTTTAGACAAATCAAGGACAAGATCGTCCTTGTGGGAATCACAGCGCCAGCGATTGCTCCTTATCTCAATACCTCTGTTCCTCGCAACAAACTCAATCAAACCCCAACATTTCAGAGCGAAACGCTTGGCGTTGAATTACAGGCCCATGCCACCAGTCAAATCGTTAATGGGGTCTTAGAAGACAGAAGACTGCTCCGTGGACTCCATCAGGCTTATACCTATGGGCTCATTATTATTTTTGGCTTATTGGGATGCCTTTTCGGTCGCTCCTCAGAGAACTTGGCATTCGGTCTCTTCAGTCTTCTATTGGGCATCGTATTTTTCCTGATCGTTCTTTATTTTCTATTTTTAGAATATGGGCTTTATATTTTTGCTCGCTTTAGTATCGCCAGCCTCATTGTCACGGGTGTTGGCCACATGATTATCACCCAGCGCGAAATTGTCGCCCAAGAAACCGCCGTGCGGAAAGCTGCGGAAGAAGAAGCCAAGGCCAAGGAAGTTCAGCTAACGGCTCGGCTTAGAGCGATTGAAGATACGTTTGGCGAAATCCATAATGGCCCCTTACAGATCCTATCGATTATCCTGCGACAAATTCAAGATGGGGAAACCTCAATTCCTAGGATTGAAACCCAGCTTAAAGATCTCAATCAGCGAATCCGGCTAGTGGGAGAACACCTCAAACAAGAGGCCAAGACTGGTGGACGCCAAGTCCTACTCCGCCCTAATCAAACAATTGACTTGGCTCAACCACTCCATGAACTTTTCTACGACATCTATTACCAAAGCTTACAAGCGGACTGGGCCAATCTCAAACACCTAAAAATTAAATCCCGCGCCTTTGATCCCATTCCAGACATTGAGCTAAGCAAAGAAGATAAGGGCGATCTCTGCCTCTTCCTGGAAGAAGCGATCACGAATGTTGGTAAGCACGCCGATGGTGCAACAAAACTAAGCATCACCGGAAAGAAGAGTGAAAAATACTACACCCTCTCAATCAGAGATAACGGCTGTGGTTTAAAAAACGTTCGACAGGGCAGCGGCTCTAAAATTGCCCATGAACTGGAGCGTCGCTTGGCAGGTCAGTTTTTTCGAACCCCCCTTAAGCCAAAAGGGATAGACTGTCGCTTCATCTGGCCATTACAGACTGAGACATCAGAGCAGGATCAGCAAAATAGAGGTGATCGATAAGGTCAAACTGACTTCCTCTTCCCAAGATGTGCATACTGGAACTATACTGCCCAGTAATGTGTCTATTAAAACAAGGGGTAAAGCCCCTCACTCAAAAACATAAAGGAGTTTAGAGCGTGTATTTCTTGCTTAGAATGTCAGCGATCGCAACGATTGCAACCATCGCTTGGGCCAACCTAAGCGACACTGCATATTCGCAAACCTACAAACCTCAAAAGAACGACTCCACCACCCATACAGGAGAAACCAGTGGTTCGAGTCGATAGCGTTCAAGCAATCTTATTACGCTTAACTTCTATCCAGAATTCGTTCGAATATAGAGCATTTGTACGCATTTATAGAAAAGTTTAAAGCGCTTTATTCAAAGCTTCATCAGCCACTCGACAAAGCTCAGTAAATTCTGGGACTAAAGGGTAGTGCATTCTCTCTGCGGCGATACTACATTTTGTAGTGTCGCCAGTTTTCGTAAAGGGTTCATCATCGAACCTCCACTTGTGAAACTGTCGAACAACATTCTGAATTTTCACAGGAGATACTCAGTATGGAACCGTTCACGCTCTTTGCTCTGATCTTCATCATTGCCATTATTTCTCCAGGCGTCTTGGCATCTGAAGAAAAGAAGCCCGAACCCACCGATGAAGAAAAGCTGGCGAAGACTCTAGCTAAGCTTTTGACCAAAACAACCACTGCATCTGATTCCTAGCTCCATCGAGTGTGGTGTGAAACTCGATTGGTGAGTGAATCGATGTGGGATTTCACGTCGAACATTACGGGAGGCGACAGACTGATTATGAAAGCCAACTCAGACAGCTTCTTTGTCTTAACCTTTGAATACACCTTCAAGTACGCTTGCATGGCTTTACTGGCATTCTGCCTAGCCTTCATCCTTTCAGCCCTCCTTGGGCAAGTCATTCCATTTTGGGCGGTGATGTCAGCGGTCGGAGCCCATCTGCTCCGTTTCTCTGCTCTGGTCGTGTTTATTCTGTTTACTTCAGCTCTGTTTGAATCGATTCGCTAGATAGTTGGCCTGAAGGAATCGTTTCATCACGAACCAATCATTGAAAGAAAAGCGGTGCTTCCATACAGAAGCACCGCTTTGTTAGGACTGAGCGTTCAGACTTACAGTTCGTTCAGCAACCCTTTGGTTACATCAGTCTGGAGACGAGCACCGAGGCTGGTTACCAGCTTCGAGGAAGCCAACGAACCCAGCTTGCCTGCATCGGCCCAGCTCATGCCGTTCGTGATGCCGTAGAGGACACCGCCTGCATACATATCGCCTGCGCCAACGGTGTCAATAGCTTTCACCGGATAGCCCGCAACTTCAATTAGGTTCTCACCATCAAAAATCACCGAGCCCTTGGGGCCGAGGGTAATCGCGAAGGTTTTGGCTACGGTCTTGAGGTGGGCGATCGCCACCTCCAAGTCCTCCGTGTCCGCCATGGCCAGCGCCTCACTCTCATTGGCAAACAGCAGGTCCACACCGGGGCCAATCATCTCCAGCAAGCCCTCTTTGAAGAACTTGACCATGTTGAGGTCAGAGAGCGTCAGTGCCGTTTTCTGCCCCGCAGCGGCGGCCAGCTCGCGCGCTTTGATGGCAGCGGCTTTGCTGTTATCACCGGTCACGAGGTAGCCCTCGATGTAGGTGTAGGCAGAGTCAGCGATCGCCTCTGCATCCAGCTCCTCATCCGTGAACGTTGCCGAAATCCCCAGGAACGTATTCATAGTGCGGTCAGCATCAGGCGTCACCAAAACGAGACACTTCCCCGTAATGCCCTCCCCTGGCGTTTGCTTTTGCAGATTGGTATCCACGCCGCAGTCCACCAGGTCCTTGAGGTAGTACTGACCAAATTCGTCGTTGGAGACCTTGCAGGAATAGAACGTTTTGCCACCAAACTGGCTAATCGCAATGATGGTATTAGCCGCAGACCCACCAGAGGTTTGCTTCGTTTCGCTGTCGGATAGGTGAGCCAAAATCTTGTCTTGAGCCGCTTCATCCAGCAGCGTCATCACGCCTTTATCAATACCAAGGGTATTCAGCGTCTCAACGGAGACCTCACATTCAATATCGAGCAACGCGTTGCCCAAGCCATATACGTCGTAACGCGCCATAGAACTCCTAGTACAGAAAAACTATAAGAACAAAAAATTACCCTAACAGAAGATCACCCTAGCAAAAAACACCCAACCATAGACCGCTGACCGAAAGGATCGCTCAGTTCCAGAGCTCTAAAGACACCAGAACTCTAAAGACACCAGAGTTCTAAAGACCAAGAATAGGGGAAGCGCTTCACATCCTTGCTACGGGGCAAAGCTGCGGGGCAAAGCTACGGGGCAAATCAGTCAGCCCTGACAAGCTCGCACTGAAGTTCGACGTTAGCCGCAAGACAATAAAGTCAGCTCATCACTGAATCAGCTCATTACTGAAAATGAATCGCAGCGGATCGTCACGAATTGTCGATACCGGATTTTCCGTATCCCCTGATACAAAAACTCAAAATTCATCCAGTCCCCGCCAAAAGGCTGATAGATCATACCTGCATTATTGTTTCATCCGCTATTCAACGCAAATAAGTCATCAAACAAGCTCAGCTCAATCAACTATCTATTGACTTTATGCTTGCATTTACACCAGTTAAATAACTGGGAATAAATGGTTTTATTTACTGTTGTAAAGATCGGTTTAATTGAAACTTTTAAATCTCAAAATCGTCTTTAAAATCAATAGCTAAAGGCCAGGTATTCTCGAGTTTCAACTCAGACCTTTAGACGTATTAGACATCCAAAATGTGTTCCTTGGAGATAGATGATGGCCTACTTTTTGAAAAGTTCCAGGCTTTCGAGAGCTTTGCTGTTGGCGGGGGCAGGTCTAGCCTGGGTGCCTGGGCTTGCGATCGCCACCCCTCAGCCCATCAATATAGAGCTTCCCGAAAAGCTAGTATTCAATCCCACTCGCAATACGGCAGAAACTAATGTTGAAAACACAGCAAATCGTGAAGGTCTCGCCCAAGTCAACGTTCGAGTGGAGGGGGTGGGAATTGGAGATTCCGACAGTCAAGGAGGTGTCTCCCAAGGTGCAGATATCCAAGACAATACCGTTGAAACAGTTCAGCAGACTCAAGCACCCAGCGTAAATATTCGCACTCCCAAACTGCCCAATATCAGGCCACAAATTACGCCCCAAGCTGATATTGACTTGGGACCAGCACGGGTCAACTTCCCTCGCTCAACGACTCCCAGTCCTAGCGTTACCAGTCCCGCGATCACCAGTCCCGCAATCACCACCCCCACCGTTAGTAATCCGATAGCGCCCGCCGCCACGCCCCATTCCACGCTCACGGAGCCCGTCACCTCAAATTCAGCTCCTGTGACGGGTGCCGTTCGCCCAGGAATGGGTGGAGCAGCCGTTCCCGCCCCACACTCAGCGGCTCCAGCCGTCATTAACCTGACAACTTTTCAGCCTAACGCTGGGGGCTTCTCGCCCACTGCCGCCTACGGAGGGGCGACCCAAGCTGCCGCTCCGTCTAATGTTCAATTGGTTTGTACACCTGGAGCTTTTAATGCTCAACGCCCGGGTGGAGTCGCTCAAGTTTCCCAGGGAGGCGCTGGCGTTGGGGCAGGCGTTGGGGCAGGCGTCAACGGCGGCTTAGCAGGTGGTGTCGCGGGTGGTTTGGCCCAGCAGACTGTGGGCTCTGTGCTCAATGCTGGTGGGGCCGTTCAACGTCCCGGTCTGTTCGGCGGATTGATTCCGAATCCCACGGTTGGTGTTGACGTCGGTCCAGTGACGCTGGATGTCCCCATCCCCATTTCCGCACTGTTTGGCCGAGGCCGCAACGGAAATCAGGCCAACCAGGGCAATCCTACGGGGGTCGTTCCGGCGGTGAATAATCCCGTCCCTGGCGCACCCGTGACAACGGCGAGTGCTGGCGGAGCCAGTACTGCTGGAGCTGGCACAGCACAGCCCGGAGCCTACCCGGTGAATAACCCCTATGCGGTTCCACCGATGGCCTACCCCGTTGCCAATGTGGGTGGGGGTTACGGTGGCGCAATGCCAGTCATGACCCAGGTGGTGACTTCGCAGCACACGATTATCAACTTCACGACCCTCCAGCCGGTGAGCAATAGTGGTGGTAGTCGCGCCACGAACGTGGGTTTGAATACCGCTGCGGATGCACCTGCGATGCAGGCTTCAACGGTTCAGTTGGTGTGTAATCCTGGAGGCTAACAAAGGCCAAGGGTAACGAAACACGACCATTCATCTCTCCTCTAGACTCTCCATCCTCCTCGAATTTGCTCGGGAGTGATGCCCTGTTGGCGAAGCGATCGCAAGGCTCTGGCCCCGTCTCGCTTCGCCAATCTTTTTCCCTGCTCATCCCGCACTAGGGGGCAGTGGTAGAAATCGGGGATGTCCCAGCCTAGGGTTCGATAGAGCAGGATTTGCTTGGCGGTGGACAGGAGCAAGTCTTCACCACGCACAACTTCGGTGATGGTCATGGCGTGGTCATCAGCAACGACGGCGAGTTCGTAGCTGGGGAAGCCGTCCCGTCGCCAAACGATAAAGTCGCCGAAGTCTTCGCCTGCGGTGAAAGAGGTGGAGCCTAGGTTCTGATCCAGAAACGTGATGGTTTCGCCATCGGGGACGCGGAAGCGCCAGTTGACGTCGCCGGGGTCGGCAACGGTTTCCCAGGTATTTGGGCGCAGTTGTATCGGAAAGATAATTTCGCGATCGCCCTCATGGGGCGCACTCAAAGCCTGAGCCACGTCTTTGCGGGAGTGGGGGCTGGGGTATATGCTGCGTGTTTGGTTGAGCTGTTGCCAGATTTGAGCGTAGTGCGATCGCCGCTGCTGTTGTTCGTAGGGACCGTAGTCGCCCCCGATGTCCGGCCCTTCTTGCCAGCGGAAGCCAAACCAGGCGAGATCTTCCAGCATGTCGCTGCGGTACTGGGGTTTGCAGCGGGCTTGATCGAGGTCTTCGACGCGCAGGATGAGTTGTCCCTGCTGCGATCGTTCCTGTGCTCTTTTCTGGGCCATCCAAAAGGTTTTGGCATGGCCGAGGTGGAGATGTCCGGTGGGGGTGGGGGCGAGGCGGCCTCGGTAGGGTTTGGGGGAGTCTGGGCGATCGTCAGAAGCAGGCATGGGCGAGGGCTAAACCAGCAGGCATTGCTGTACTGAACTTTACGATCCTGAGGGTTAGGATAAAAGAGCGCTGACCCGAGTAGGGATTGGCATGGTTCTCTCTCAACAAAATCCAGCGCTTAACCCAGCGATCGCTTACGATGCGTTCATTGCCAATCTTAAGGCTCAGCGTGTTTGGGATAGTGCGGTTGTGATTCGGCGACTGTTGCGATCGCCTGAGATGATGACTCCTGCTGAACAACTGGCCCAAATTGACCGTCTCAAGGGCTGGCTCCATGCCTTTCGTCCGTTGCCAAGTTCGGCAGTGTCGGAGCTAAAAAAACTCTATGACGTGCGGTTTACGTACCATTCCAATGCGATCGAGGGCAACACGCTAAGCCAAAGCGAAACGCAGCTAAGTAGGTGGCCTGAACTAAACGTAGCCTTCATCCTTGCTGGTTTCGGCTCCGCTCAACCAGCGAACCCCTGACATGACTAAGAGCCGAGGGCTGAGCGAAGTCGAAGCCCGGTTAGCGGGAGATTAATGTCTATCTAC
>CALIJJ010000010.1 GCA_938017515.1 uncultured Pseudanabaenaceae cyanobacterium | reverse complement strand
GCTGGACGCTTGCACTGTGCGCGAAGCGTTGATCCGCACCACCGCATCGCCCGTCTGAGCTACCACGTCGCGGATTGTGTTGGAGCCGGGCGTGATTGCCAAACTGTTGTCGTTGCGAAGAATCGGTGCCAGGTCGTTGCGCTCGGGGTTGGCCTTCGCGCTGGCCGCCCCATCGGGAGCGACGGCAAAGGCGACGCGCTCGGACTTGAGCGGAGAATCGGGATTCCAGGCGACATAGGAACCGGCGGTGGCGATTCCGGCGCTGAGGGTGGCAATCGTCAGGATGGAGGCCAGTTTGGAGGAGTTGTGGGACTTCATGGGTGGTGGGCGTTAGGTAAGACATACCTAAAGATAGGCAGCCCATATGAACCCCATGTGGCAGGTCAATGACAAGATTGTCACAGCCTATGACAAGCCGTGGGGAATCACCCCCTGCCTTGCATCCCAACCGTTTTTATATCGCTCCTAATGACCACCAATGCCTGACGATCTACCCATTTTCCTCGCTTCGATCGCGTTGCTCGTCCTCTACCTCTGCTGGTCCGCGGCCACAGAAATGGGGACGAAGAAAGTGACTATCAAGAAAATAAATATTGGGAATATGAATATTAGGGATATCAATATCAGATGGCCTTGGAAAAAATAGCGATCGCCTCCCATCACCAACCGTTATCTCTCAATATTGCTCATCCCAGCCGACTACCGCCTAGGGAACGGCGCAGGATCCGCAACGGGCTCTGAAGCACCGAGGGCAGCTTGATCCAGCCGTCCCATCGCTTCAGCCGCAATGCTACAGGCCCGGGCCGCCCCCAAGGTTTCCAGCAAAATCAGGGCAAGGCTGCTGGCCTCGGCCTCGCCTCGACTCTCCATCAAGCTGTGCACAAAGGAGCGCTGGATATCTTCCGTCGAAACATGGGGCATTTGGGAAGCCTCTAGCATGGCCGACAAGGCCGCAAGGCCCGCGCGATCGCCCCACAGCTCAGCGGTACCTTGTTCTCCATGCAGAGATGGTTCTCCATGCAGAGATGTCAATTGCAAATCCATAGTCAGGGTCTCTCGAAACATTTTCTTTGGACACCCTGAGTCACTGACATATTCTGCGGCCAGAACCTAAAAACAGCACGGTTTTTGATCACATTTCATCCAAGTTTTATTCTCTCCTAAATAAAATTAGTCGGGGATCAAACAATCGAGCCCGATTCAAGCCCAGTCCCCCCTCTCAATCCATCAACAATTCAGCCCGATTCAGCGCCGAACTCAACCGCCACAGCAGCCCCCACAGAATCAAACACTGCAGCAAAATGGCACCACCCACCATGAACGGTTCCGTCGTCTCCTTTGCCAAGACCAACCAGGGCACAGGGGAGATCAAGAAAAGGGCCTGGGCAAGCCCCGAGGAGCTATCGCCAATACTGACGATCGCCCCGCAGAGCAGCGGCAACACCATGGCCAAAGCCACACTGCCCACCGCCCACAGCATCCGCTTCGGGGTTTTGAGGAACAGCATCAACTGCGCCAATGCTCCATACATCGCGATCAGCAGCAGCGTCAGCAGTAGCCCCAATTGGATCATATTCATGTCGTCTCGATAGCCCTCAATCAATGTCGGAATCTGGGTTAAATAGACAAAGCCCATGCCCCCCATCAACACCAGGTTGAGCACCAGCGCAATAATGCCAGGGCTACGCTCACCCAAGCAGAGTTCCTTGATCAGGGAAGACCGTTCAGCGGGGGCCTGCATGCGCCGCGTGTGCACCCAGTCCAGCAAGGTTTGTCGATCCGGCAACAGCGTCGCTATCAAAATCAAACCGCCAAACCAAACCGACAGCATGAAAAGAACCATCCCGACAACAGCCGTGTCATTATCCAAGCCAGCGAAGGGAGAGAACAGTCCGAGGAGCAAAACGAAGCCAGATATCACAATGCCGTAGCTCTGGCGTTTGCTGATGGGAGTTGCATTAGGCCGCTGGTAGGCTCGGCGCAGCACGCGCCACAGCCAGAAACCGGCCACCCCCAAGAACAACCACTGGACACCGTGGGCCACCCAGCTCTGCTGATCAAACTGCAGACCAAACCATTGCCAAGCCTTTGGTTTCCAGCTGGTCTGGCCATACATAAACTGGGAGAAACCATGCCATACCGTCCACTGTCGGGAGAGGAAGTGATAGGGCACCAACATCGCTGCGCACAGGAACGGAACGGCTAGGGTTACGCCACCGGCCAGCAGGGTTCGGCCCTGGGCCTTGGCCGCACGGGGAGCCAGCAACCCCACGACCATTGCCAAGCAAAAGAACAGCAGCGCATCCAGCACAAACAGCGAGTAGTAGCTAGCCAAAAATCCGGCGGATGCCCGAGCACTGATTGCCGCCCACAGATGTAGGGGCAGCATCGCACCAATGCCGACGTACACCAGCACCGGAACGCCGAGCAACTTGCCCCAGAAAATATTGGCACTCTTGCGCGGACTGAGGCGGATGAAGTTGAGTGTGCCCCGCTGTTCTTCCTGCTGAAGATCACCGATCAACATGTACATGCCCAGCCCGGTCAGAACGATGGGCATCGCCCAGTTCATGAATGTCAGGACTTCAAGCCACCACTTGGACCAGTCAATCTGGGTCCAGTCAATGGGACCGTAGGGTTCACCATTGGTCGTACAGAGCGCCCACATGGCATCGGTCCACAGTTGGTCGTCAGGGACTGAGACGGAGCAATATTGCCAGGGGGTGCTTTCCATGCCAGTGCGGGCAAAGGTGAGCAGGAGCAGTTGGGCGATCGCCGACAGCACCAGCGCCGTCACCACCCCACGCCCCCGGAACCGACTCTTCAGTTCCCGCAACAACTGGGGATTGCGGTCCCCCAACGAATTCAACAACGGAGCAAGCATAAAAAATCCAGAATAAAAACCAGTGATCCCGTAGGGACGAACCGCCGTTCGTCCAGCGCAGAATTGTGAGTCACAGCCCGTCAATCAAAAATAGAGTCCGTCCAATGACAGAGTCGTGACAGAGATCGACCCAAGCCTTCTTCGATTACGACGTCTGCCGATAATCCAACTTAAGGAAAATACTCTCCAGGTCATCCTGGGTCGGCTGAAACTGCGTCACCGAAAGACCGGCATAGACCAAGGACTGCAACAGCCGCGCCGCATCCTCCTGCGACCCTGCAAACTTGACCCGTACCTGCTCTTGACCTGGCAGCAGCTCCACCTCTCCCACATGGGGTGCCACATCCAACTCCGCCTTCAAGGCTTCCACACCTTCCAGGGCATGGATCAAAATCTGTTGTGAACTCAACCGCTCGTACAGGTCTTCAAGGCGACTGCTTTCTACCAGTTGGCCCTGCTGCATGATGCCGATGGAGGTGCAGAGCTCGTCGAGGTCGCTGAGGATATGGGAGGAGATCACGACGGTCATCCCCTGAGCCTGCAAAGCACGGATGGCATCCCGAAACTGAATCCGGGCAATGGGGTCTAGACCAGAGACAGGTTCATCCAGCAGCAGCAGCGATGGTTCATAGACCACGGTACGGGCTAAGCCGAGGCGTTGCTGCATCCCCCGCGACAGGGTTGAGATGGTGGCGTTGCGCTTGTCAGTGAGCTGCACGAGTTCGAGGACTGCGTTGAGCCGCTGGGTGCGCTTGGGCTCGGTCAGGAAGTAGAGCCGCGCAAAATAGTCGAGGTAGTCCCAGACGCTGAGGTCGTTGTAGAGGGGGAAGTCGTCGGGCAGAAAACCGATCCGACGCTTGGCCTGGGGGTTATCGCTGTCGCGCCGCAGGGTTTCACCATAGATCGCAATCTCTCCGGCTGTCGGCTCTTCGGCGGTGGACAGCATGCGCAGTAGCGTTGTCTTGCCCGCACCGTTGGGACCAATCAGTCCGTAGACTTCGCCGGGGGCGACGGTCAGGTTGACCTGGTTGACAGCGGTGTGGCTATCAAATTGTTTGATGAGGTTCTCGGTCTGGATGGCGAGGGTGTCCACAAATATTCCTCAGTGAATGGCCTCGGGGTGGCATGCCCTCCCCAGCACTCTGGAGACAGAGCAGAGGGGGAGAGGCCACATCGTTTTTAGTTTTCCCAAAACAAATAGCTTGCGATCGCCCCTCCACATGCACAGGAGCCCTCGATAGGCAAGCAAATCTACTGTTTTGTGAAAAAATGTTGCATTTTCCAACTAATTGAGTTACATTTATTTACATAAGAGCGAACGGACCGAACACAAACCCTCAAAAGGAGTCCAATCATGTACACGACTTACAACGAAGACGGCGTCATGAATAACTACGCTGTTGAGACCGAAATGTACGCAGCGAATTTTCCTTCTCCTGAGCAGCAACGCGCTTACATGCTCCAAGGTGCGATCGCAACCCTCGTCGTACTCGGCAGCTTCTT
>CALIJJ010000009.1 GCA_938017515.1 uncultured Pseudanabaenaceae cyanobacterium | reverse complement strand
CCAATGCCCGAGGTGGTGACGGTGGCAATATCCAAATCTCGGCCAAGGGGATTCTTGGCTTAGCCATACAAACCGCTATTCCCGGCAATAGCAGCAATGACATTGACGCTAGCTCAGAAGCTGGCGCAGATGGTGTTGTCTCAACAACAGGATTGGACGCAGACTCAAAAGCTGACCTCGCGCCCCCCCCCGACGCCCCACGTGATGCCAGTGAGTTAATTGGCAATGCCTGTAATGGGCCGAGTAAACTCGGCGGTCAGTTTTTGATGACCGGGCGCGGTGGGGTGCCACCCAAACCCAAAGCGATGCGATCGGGCCTAACACCACTAATTGAATTTGACGAGGAATTGCTGAATTCGTTGGCATCAGATTCCTCACCAGTAAGCAATACAGGCAAGATTGAGCAACGATACGCTTCAAAACTTTTGACCCGACGTCCCTCCAAACCAAATCGCTCCCTGGCCGAAGCCCAGCACTGGAAACGTGGGAGCAATAATCAGATCACGCTCATTGCCAGTCACGGAGCAACCTCCTCCCCAGTCCTCTCGCCCACTTGCCTCTAAGGAGTGACAGGAATCATTACAACGGTCATCACCACGAAGGGAATCTTTACCTAAGCAAACCATGCGCTTCAGACTTTTTCGCGATCGCAAACGCTTCCTTCCCCTCGGAATGCTGCTGGGATTTGTCCTCAGCCTAGTCCTTCACACACCCTTAGTCCAAGCTGCTACGCCCCATCGCCTGCTAGCTCAGGCCACCCACCAGCAAAGTCACTGGTTCAGCCAAGCCCAATCACTGACACGGAAGGGGTTGGCCCATCAACAAGCTGGGCAGTGGCAACAAGCCCAGACCGCGATCGCAGCCAGCATCACCCTACTCAAAAAAAATATCGGAGACAGCGCCACCCAAGACCAGTGGAAATTTCTCGGGCAGGCCCTCAACCTCCAGGGGAGTGTGCAGCTGAATCTCGGACAGCATGAGCAAGCTCTGCAAAGTTGGCAGGCGGCGACTGAAGCCAGTGCAAAAGCCGGTCACAACAAGGGGAAACTTCTAACCCGAATTAATCAAACCCAAGCCTTACAAGAACTTGGGTTCTACCGTCGTGCCTTGGGTATTGTGACAGACGTTGTGGATGAACTCGCGTCAGCCTCCCAGCCAGATTTATCCCTGCGGGCGATCGCTCTCCACCGTCAAGGTAATTTGCTGCGGTTGACGGGTGATATGAAGCAATCCCAGACGGTCCTGGAAGAAGCCCTAGCGATCGCCCAGCGCTTGCCAGCTTCTAAGTCCGTTGACCAGGCAAACACAGCACCAACCGTCATTGGGGAAATCCAGCTTAGCTTGGGGCATTTGGCTCGGGCCCAGGGAGCTGATGCAGAGGCGATCGCCCATTATAAAAATGCGGACAAGCACTCACTCCCACCACAATCCAATTTACAACAGCAGCTCTCTCACCTTCAGTTGCTAATCAAACAGAGTGAGTGGACTAAGGCTGAGCAGCAATGGCCTAAAGTGCAGCAGCAACTCGCCCAGATGTCAGCGAGCCACAGCAAAACCTATGGTCAAATCAACCTGGCTGAGAGCCTGCTTGAGCTGAAGCTATCGGGCGAATCCAGTCGAGTCAAACAAAAGACTATTGCAACCCTCCTGACAGAAGCCACGGCCCAGTCTCAGCAACTCGACGACGGGCGAGCAGCATCCTATGCTTCGGGCATGATGGGGCATTTCTATGAGCAAGACCAGCAGTGGAACAAAGCTCAATCCCTCACTCAAAAGGCCATTGAACTGGCTGAAGCGGCTCAGGCATCAGACATTCTGTATCAGTGGCATTATCAACAGGGGCGAATTTTGAAGGCCCAGGGGCGATCACAGTCTGCCTTGGCCCATTTCCAGCAATCGATTCAACATATCAAAACCCTCAGAACCGATCTGGTGGCTGTGGGGTCTGATACTCAATTCTCCTTTCAAGAGGATATTGAGCCCGTTTACCGTGAAATGGTTGGGCTGTTACTACAAGAGGGCGAGGGCGTCGGACAACAATCGCTCTCAGACGCGATCGATGTGATTGATGCCTTGCAGGTGGCGGAATTAGAAAATTATCTACAAAAGGCCTGTGACCAGGCTCAACAAATTGCTCAGGTGGATGACAATGCAGCGATTATCTATCCCATTGTGCTGAGCGATCGCCTCGAAATCATTCTCAGTCTGCCCCACCAGCCGCTGCGCCACTACACCACTCCGGTGACCCAGCAGACCTTTAACTCGGTATTGAAGAACTATCGCCAAACCCTTGTAATTCGAAGCCGACGCAACTTCTTGAAGCCCGCCAGACAACTACATCAGTGGTTGATTCAACCCATGGCCGCGGACCTGAAACAGAGCGGTGTGAAAACGCTTGTTTTCGTACCAGATAGTGCCCTCAACAATGTCCCCATGACTGCTCTCTACGATGGAGAACGATTTCTGTTGGAGGACTACAGTGTGGCAATGACCCCTAGCCTCAGGCTTTTGGGGCCCAAGCCATTGACAGGCCAAGCCCTATCCACTTTGTCAGCAGGCATCAGCCAAGCAAGCCAAGGGTTTGGGTCGCTGGCCTACGTGGTTGATGAACTCAATTCCATTCAAACTGCGGTGCCCAACAGTACCGTTTTGTTAGACCAGGAATTTACGGCTTCTGCGTTCCAAGCCCAAGTGGAAAATCTGTCAGCTCCCATTCTGCACCTGGCAACCCACGGCCAGTTTAGTTCTGATGCAAACCAGACTTTCATTCTGGCCTGGGATAAGAAAATCACACTCCAGGAATTCGATCGCATTTTGCGCCAAGCCCCGAGGAGCATTGAACTCCTCGTCTTAAGCGCCTGTGAAACAGCCACTGGTGATGCCAAGGCCGCGCTAGGAATTAGCGGAGTGGCTGTCGAAGCAGGGGCCAAGAGCACCTTAGCAACGCTGTGGAACCTAGATGATGAGGCGTCGGCAGCCTTCACGAAGGTGTTCTACCCAAAGCTGGGGGAGCCCCAAATGCCCCGTGCAGAAGCGTTACGTCAATCCCAGCTGGCCCTCCTAAAAAGTTCGGAATACAAGCACCCGATGTATTGGGCACCCTATGTCATGGTCGGCAACTGGATTTAGCACCGACGCGACTCAACCACTAGATGGAAGCCCGCTGACCGACGAGCTTTTGGCGAAGGTTCTTGATGCGATCGCGTAACTCCCCCGCTCGCTCAAACTCCAGATCCTTAGCCGCCTTTTTCATCTCATCCTCAAGTTGTTGAATCAACTCAGGAATCTCAGTCAGTGGAATATCATCAGCCTGTTGATAGGCAATTTCTAGCTCCTGAGCATTGAGCCGTCGCGACACCTCCAAGAAAGCCAGGATAGAGTTATTCACCTTCTTAATGACGGGTTTGGGAGTAATGCCGTGTTTCTTGTTGTAGGCGGTTTGAATCTTTCGACGACGCTCGGTCTCGGAGATCGCCTTGAGCATGCTGTCGGTCATTTTATCGGCGTACAAAATCGCTTTGCCTTCGACGTGGCGAGCAGCACGACCAATGGTTTGAATCAGCGATCGCTCCGCCCGTAGGAAGCCCTCTTTGTCGGCATCCAAAATAGCGACCATTGAAACCTCGGGCAGGTCCAAGCCTTCTCGCAGGAGATTGACGCCGATGAGCACATCGAAAACACCCTCCCGCAGATCGCGAATAATCTCGATGCGTTCGATGGAGTTAATCTCGGAGTGCATGTAGCGGACTTTGACACCGCGATCGTAGAGGTATTCGGTGAGGTCCTCCGCCATTTTCTTGGTCAGCGTTGTGACGAGGACGCGCTCTTTTTTCTGAGCCCGTTCATTGATCTCGCTCAGGAGGTCATCCACTTGCCCCTCGGTGGGTCGCACCATCACCTCAGGGTCAATCACGCCTGTGGGTCGAATCACCTGCTCCACAACCCGACCCGTGCCGCGAACGTAAACCTTTTCCGCCTCATCTGCAAAGGCAGCATCACATTGCTTCAGTTCCCACTGGCCTGGAGTTGCGGATACAAAAATACAGTTTTTGACCTTGCTCCAGAACTCATCGGCTTTGAGGGGGCGGTTGTCGGCGGCACTGGGAAGGCGAAATCCATGGTCAATCAGGACTTTTTTGCGGGCCTGGTCACCGTTGTACATGGCCCTAATTTGGGGGACGGTGACGTGGGATTCGTCAATCATCAGGAGCCAATCATCCAGCGGAAAGTAGTCGAGCAGGCACTCCGGTGGGTCACCGGCATTGCGACCTGCGAGGTGGCGAGAGTAGTTCTCGACGCCTTGGCAGTAGCCCACCTCCCGCAGCATTTCCAGGTCATATTTGGTGCGTTGCTCTAGGCGCTGGGCTTCGAGAAGTTTGTTCTCTTTTTGTAGGAACTCCAGTTGTGCTTCAAACTCTGCTTTGATATTGTTGCAGGCTTCTTCTAGTCGTTCTTCGGGGGTCACAAAGTGGCGAGCGGGATAGACATTGATACTGTCCATGCTCTGCATGATTTCGCCGGTAACCGGATCCACATAGCGGATGGCGTCGATTTCATCGCCGAAGAACTCGATACGGATGATGCGATCTTCGTAGGCCGGACCGATTTCCAGCACGTCGCCCTTGACCCGGAAACGACCCCGACCCACATCGAGGTCATTGCGAGAGTACTGAACGGTGACAAGATCCCGCAGGATATTGCGGACGTTGACTTCATCGCCAAGGCGGAAGGGGATGGAGGCTTTGAGGTATTCCGAGGGGATGCCCAGGCCATAGATGCAGCTGATGGAAGCGACGACAATCACGTCCTTGCGTTCGAAGAGCGATCGCGTCGCGGAGTGCCGCAGCATGTCAATTTCTTCGTTGATCGATGCTGTCTTGGCAATGTAAGTGTCGCTGACAGGGATATAGGCTTCGGGCTGGTAGTAGTCGTAGTAGGAGATGAAATACTCGACGGCATTGTTGGGGAAAAACGATCGCAGCTCGTTGCAGAGTTGGGCCGCAAGGGTTTTGTTGTGAGCCAGGACCAGCGTCGGTTTCCCCGTCTGCTCAATCACATTGGCCATGGTGAATGTGTTGTGGACAAAGAATCCTCCTTGCCCCCCTAGGAACGTTTCAGCCCCCGGAACGCAGAAATCATAAACATGGGAATGCTGATAATCAATGGCTTCGAGTTTTGCGATCGCAGTCCAGCGTAAATGCGTCAGTTGTTCAATCGTTTTCCAGGACTGCCACCATTGAGCTGATGTATGCTCCTGCAACTGAGCGGTATCACTGAGCGCCTTGAGTATTTGCTTGAGAATCACTCTTCTAGGTCTACGCCGTTCCTGTTCAAACAACTGAAGACCACTGCGAGAGATCCCACTCATTCCTGCCAAGGTTTTGGCTGAAAGCTCTAAGGCTTGACGGAGCTGACGTAGTTGTTGGCCACTAATGGCAACCACATCAACATTGGAGTGTTCTTTATGTTGACGCTGTTTCGCGAGAGCGTTCTGCTTGTAGTCGATGGAAAAACCAATCCATGCCTCAAATTTTCTGAGGTTTTCCTGTCCTGATATTGAGACTTGGTAGTACCAATCCCCGGTGTGATGGGTTCGCGTTGCCTTTTTCCATTTTTTGCGAATGCGTGCCCAAATCCCCAGCGAGAGTAAGGCATAGGTCAAGTCGGAAGCGAGTTCCTGACTCGCTGTTGTTGCTGTGACGGCACTCCAGTTCTCGACGGTGCCATCCCCATCAAAATAGGCTTTAAGAAGGTGCCCCAATGAGTCTGGAGAGAGCTGTGGCCAGAATTTCGGGAGTCTTTTACTCCTGGAATTCTGGCCACACAGGAGATGAAAAAGCTTGGCGAGTGTTCTCGAAGAAATCTGATAATCGGAATCGGAGCGGACTGAAAATCGGATGTTTAATTGATTGAGATCGGCTTCTATCTGTTGCCGGATGATGGGGCTCTGATTCGAGAGGGTGATGTAGCGATCTTGCCCATGGCCTTCGGCAATATAGAGCCCCATCAACCGTAAAAAAGCCGGAGACAAGGCTTCCTGGGCGGGTCGGTAGTGTTCGTAGGACCCCAGACCAAGACGAATCGGATGTTGCTCAAGATATGAAGCTAAGGCCGGTGTCTCGAGAAGAATCCGATCAAATACCTGACTGGCGATCGCCCGATTCTTGACTTGATGCCGCATGGCAAAAACTTTACCGCGCCAGGCATTGGCGTCCAGCGATGCTGAAGCCGCTGAGGCTTGTAAGGCTTGACCACCATGCTCATGCCTGTAGCTGAGTAGCGCAGCTGAGGCGTCAACAGAGTAATCTTCATCGGCCAGTAATTGAGCCGTGCTGAACGATTGGAGATCTCCCGAGTTCAACAACGTTTCTGGCAGAGGTACGTAATCCGTTGTCAATGCTTCAGTGGTTTTGATCAGTTGCAACTGCCCGTTTCGCAAAACCCAAAGATTGTGATCACCCGTCAGTGTGGCATTGCGGCCACAGGCTGTGTGCAGCCGATACATTTGCTCCGGTGCATCGTGGCGGATAAAAGAGCGAATTTTATAGAGATCAACCCGTCCTGTCTCTGGATTAAACGACTGGGCGTAGTACTCATCTTGGGGGATGGCTGCATCCAGGACCTCGGTATCATTCTGCCGAACAATTTGTGCAGCGTGCTGCGAGAGGAGCGTGTCGATGAGTTCGCCAATGGGAGCGATCGCGGGAACCTCTCCATCCGCTTGCTTCCGTACCACAAAAACTGGATCGTCATAGCCCAGGCTTTTTCCGGTTCCCGTCGCCCCCAGCAGGGTTTGGTACTGCTCACCCTTATCGATGGATTTGATCAGGCCCTTGATTGCCTTGGGCTGGTCACCCATGGGCTTATATTCCGACTGGATTTGGAAACCCGATGCAGACTTTTTCGATCGCTTGGCTCTGGGCATAGGGAGACGGGGGGCAGGGGGTGATGGCTGAGTCTATTTACAATTGTGGAGCAAGGACTCTGATTTGGGGAGGCGAGGGAGATAAATTTTGCTGAGGTGGGTCATGGCAGCAAGTCATGCCATCGTCCCGACCCAAATCTGGAATCGATGGCATGAAAAGCCCTCCAGCAGGAATTCAGGCGCTAAAATCGGAGCGTTGCTGCTGAGAATTCTTGGGTATGGCTCGCATCGTTTTGATGGTTGGTTTTGAATCCTTCAATATCGACCTCTATCACCAGGCCATTGCCGCAGCTCAGGCCCGTTGCCCCGACTTGGATATCAAGGTTTTTAGCGATCGCGACCTCAACACCCAGCCTGACACCATTGCAGCGGCTCTGGATGGGGCCGATGTGTTTTTTGCCAGCTTGATTTTTGATTATGACCAGGTGATTTGGCTGCGCGATCGCGCGGCGGACATTCCCATTCGCCTTGTATTTGAGTCGGCCCTAGAGTTGATGAGTCTGACGCAGCTGGGGAAGTTTGTCATTGGCGAGCGCCCCAAGGGCATGCCCAAGCCCGTCAAATTTATCCTCAGCAAGTTTGGCAGCGGCAAGGAGGAGGACAAGTTAGCGGGCTACATCAGCTTTCTTAAAATTGGCCCCAAACTGCTGAAATATCTGCCCCTGGGCAAGGTGCAGGATCTGCGCAACTGGCTGATTATCTATGGCTATTGGAATGCAGGCGGGCCGGAGAACGTTGCGGCGATGCTCTGGACCCTGGCGGAGAAATACTTGGGGCTAAAGGTGGGGGATATCCCGGCTCCCTTGGAAACGCCCAATATTGGCCTGCTCCATCCCGGCTATCCCGGCTATTTTGAATCGCCCCGGGCCTATTTGCAGTGGTATCACCAAAGCTATGGCGATCGCCATCACTGGCCCAGCGTTGGCATTTTGCTCTACCGCAAACATGTCATTACCCATCAGCCCTACATTCCCCAGCTGATCGAAGCCTTTGAAGCCGCCCGATTAATTCCTGTACCGATGTTCATCAACGGCGTGGAAGGACATGTCGCCGTGCGTGACCTGATGACCACGGCCCATGAGCAAGCCCAGCGCCAGCAGGGAGCGGTGGCTTTGAAATCGCTGTCGAAGGAGGCAGTGACAGTTGATGCGATCGTCTCAACCATTGGTTTTCCCCTGGTGGGTGGACCGGCGGGGTCGATGGAAGCGGGACGGCAGGTTGCCGTGGCCCAGGGCATTCTCCAGGCCAAGAACGTGCCCTACTTGGTGGCCGCACCGCTGCTGATCCAGGACATTCACTCCTGGACCCGCCAGGGCATTGGCGGACTGCAAAGTGTTGTGTTGTATGCACTACCGGAGCTAGATGGTGCCATCGACACGATTCCCCTGGGGGGCCTCGTCGGCAATGACATTTACCTGATTCCAGAGCGGGTCGAGCGCTTGACGGGTCGTTTGAACCAGTGGATTGGTCTGCGCAAGAAGACGACAGCGGAGCGCAAAGTTGCGATTCTGCTCTATGGGTTTCCGCCGGGGTACGGTGCCACGGGCACAGCGGCATTGTTGAATGTGCCCCAGTCGCTGATGAAGCTGTTGCGATCGCTCCAGGAGCAGGG
>CALIJJ010000008.1 GCA_938017515.1 uncultured Pseudanabaenaceae cyanobacterium | reverse complement strand
TGGCACATTGGGTCAGGAGCATACTACCCATCCCTGTGGCACTCAGTGACAGAAATTGGCGGCGGTTCATAGGTTTAGTCCGTCAAACGCTCGGGCTTAAAATGGGAAGACAGTCTCAAACTCCATGTTCTTGAAATATGGTTGTGCTGCCATCACGGTCAAACGTAAGCGAAGCATAGGGCTCTACGGTATCGCCTGACTCCATTCCTGGCGAGCCAATCGGCATTCCTGGCACTGTAATTCCGCTTACGTTGGGTTTTTCAGTTAGAAGTCGCTGGATGTCTTCGGCAGGGACATGTCCCTCAACGAGATAACCTGCCACCACAGTGCTATGGCATCCCTGGAGGTTTTCTGGCAAACCATACTGAGCTTTGATGTCATCTACATTTTCAACAACATTATCTCGAATCTCAAATCCCTTTGCCCGCATCCGCTCGACCCAAACCCTGCAGCATCCGCAGGTTGGCGTGCGGTAGACGACCAACGCTTCAGTTGGCTTGGGGGAGAGAGCCTGTGTCTCCGCCGTCCTTGACTTGGAAACAGAGTTACAGCCCACTGCAAAAAGCAGCACAGTTCCCGCAATGAAGACAAGACGCAGAAGTCGAGAAAAATAGCGCATGGGTTACTTGAGCTGGGTCTGTTCTATGCATGTTGATGCTGAAACTTCTAGCAGGGGGGGAGAATCAACAGTGAAGAAAGAGGGCCTCGCAGGGAAGCCACTCAGGAGCATGAGGAGACAGCCGGGGGATGTCTGTCTTCCGGTTGTTTCCTCATGCCTAAGCTGTCGAGTCAAAATGAAATCAAGATGAAATCGTCCTCAAAGAGAGTCGAGAGTGGGGCTTCCGGGGGAAAAAGCCCCACCAGGAGTGGGGTCAGAGCAAAGCAGAAAAACATGATTTATACGCAACGCTCTGGCCGACCGTATTCTTTCCTATGAAAATGAAATCAAGATGAAATTAGTCATCTTGATTTCATTGAAATTCCTAATCATCTTGGCCAAAGGAATGAATAAAACCGCGAACATCTCGTGCAAGTTCTTCTGTCGGTTCATATCCAGCAGCCCTGATAATTTCGGCAGCGCTGATATTATTTTGCATGACATTCATATGAAGCTGGTCGTAGCCTGGGATGCCCTTAATTTGGCCTCGATATGCCATGACGGCAATGTTGAAAGGACTGCTGGCTGGCGTAGCATTGGCGGAGAAGAATGCTCCAGAAACAGGAATGGAGGCAAATGCGGCGATTGCGATCGCTGTCAGTTTAGTTCTTAGCATGTAATTCGGTGAAATCAATTATCATCAATCGCCGAGATTAGAAACCAATACTAAATTCTTATCTCGGCATGTTTATAGGTTGCTAACCTCTGATGAAAACAAGATGAAAATAGATTAATAATATTTGCCTTTATTTCTAAAGGAAGATTTTTAGAATCGCCAACCACAATCTATTTACGCTAGGGTGGAATAAAGCAGGGTAAGTTGCTTCGAAGGATCACTGCCATGACACTCGCATCTCAATCCAAAGACCTCACCCAAATTTCTGGGCCAGTCCACCTCTACCGTATGTCCACGTCCGAGCATGAATGCCCCTGGGGGCTCAGAACGATTCGCTTATTGAACGAAAAGGGAATCAAGTTTGAAGATCACAAGCTGACATCTCGGGCAGAAGCTGATGCATTCAAAGAAGAGCATGATGTC
Source organism: uncultured Pseudanabaenaceae cyanobacterium (assembly GCA_938017515.1). GTDB lineage: Bacteria > Cyanobacteriota > Cyanobacteriia > PCC-9006 > JAAUQQ01 > JAAUOP01. The sequence continues at coordinate 974 of CALIJJ010000008.1, read as the reverse complement.
GCCACAACCCCTCAGATTTTCTTTGGAGAAGAACGCATTGGGGGATATTCCGACTTAGCGGAGCGCTTTGGTGTTGAAGCAGAGAAAGCAGACTACTCTTACACCCCAGTGATTGCCCTGTTCGGTACGGCAGGGGTGGTTGCTTGGGCAGCAAGCCTCGGCATTCCAGGATTTATGGGTATTGCACTCGCGATGTTGGCGAATCAAAAACTCATGGATCTCGATGCCTTTGCGGAAAGTTTTGAGAAGTATGACCTGATTACGCAGCGAGTACGACCCTACGCCAAAGCCTTTCCGTTTCTAGAGTTGCTGCTCGGTCTGGGATTTTTGTCCGGGGTCGCCCCCGTGGCCACGGGACTCGGTTCACTCGCACTAGGTACCAGCGGTGCTGTTTCGGTCTTCAAAGCGGTCTACATCGATAAGCTCGAACTCAATTGCGCCTGTGTGGGTGGCAATACCAAGGCCCCGTTGGGAGTCGTGAGCTTTTTAGAAAACGCCATCATGGTGGTGATGGGAGCTGCTCTGTTGTTTGGAGCGGTGACAGAAAGCAGCAACCCGAATGAAGCAGCAGAAGTCTCGCTGCGTTTGAGTTCACAGGTAAAATCCGAGTTGATACAGATTCAGGGACAGTGAAAGATGATGAGCAATCAACCGGAGCCAAGCATCAGAACGGCTCCGGTTAGAACGTCTCTGGTCAGGATTGCTCGTACCAGTGCCTGAGTACCTTTTCTGCATCCTTGTTCTGCGGGGTAAAGCCTTGACCAACTCGGCTCAGGGTTTGGTTCTGTGATGCTGGTCGCAACTCGGGAAACCATTTCCAAATGTAGACACCCGCAAACCAATCCTTGGGCCAGAGCGCTTGGAAGAATGCTTCGTAGCATTGGGCTTGGGCTTTGAGACCTGCGGCAGTTGCGAGGGTTTTGGGCTCTAGCTCTGATTCGCTGGGCCACTCCCAGGGGGCGATCGCCGTATCC
>CALIJJ010000007.1 GCA_938017515.1 uncultured Pseudanabaenaceae cyanobacterium | reverse complement strand
CGTCTTCGGCGGTTCCCTGTTCTCCGCAATGCACGGTTCTTTGGTGACATCTTCCTTGGTCCGCGAGACCACCGAGGCTGAGTCTCAGAACTATGGCTACAAGTTTGGCCAAGAAGAAGAGACCTACAACATCGTTGCAGCTCACGGCTACTTCGGCCGCTTGATCTTCCAATACGCTTCCTTCAACAACTCTCGCTCTCTGCACTTCTTCTTGGGTGCATGGCCTGTTGTTGGCATCTGGATGACCGCAATGGGCATCTCGACGATGGCGTTCAACCTGAACGGTTTCAACTTCAACCAGTCTGTCATTGACAGCCAGGGCCACGTTGTCTCCACTTGGGCTGACGTACTGAACCGTGCCAACCTCGGTTTCGAAGTTATGCATGAGCGTAACGCTCACAACTTCCCCTTGGACTTGGCTTCCGGTGAAGCTACTCCTGCTCCTCTGGCAATGACTGCTCCTGCTATCGACGGTTAATCACCGCTGGTTTAGGAGTCCGTCAGTGGACACCAAGGTTTGACTCATCATTGATTTGATTGAGTAGGACATGCAAAAAGCGCTCTCTTCGGAGGGCGCTTTTTGTTGTTTGTTTTCATTGTAGGAAGTTCATCGCATCAAGTTAGCGACAGATGGGGAGTGATAGATAGGAATCGTGACATAGGGGGAGTGAGAGATGGGATTGTTGTTGCATTAGCCACCCAAGAAACTGGCACGGTTATTTTAATCACGACTAAAAATCTGAGGCATCGTGAAGACAGTAGAGGCGTTGCGCGATCGCGATCGCCCTCTCAGGCAATAGCGGTGCTCATCATGTTGCAAAACCAGTCAGATAGTCTTCCCGCACTCTTTTCAAGTTCTGCTGGACCTGCCAAAGCACGAGCCGAAGCACAAGCTGAAGGGAACGTTCTCTGGCAGGAAGGCTGGTTCGAAGGCGTCGGCAATGTGAAGCTCTATTACCAGTCCTGGGCCCCTGCCCTGCCAGTCCTCCCCCGAGCCTCTGTGGTTCTGGTGCATGGTCTTGGCTCTCACTCAGCTCTCTTTTGGCCCATGGTTCAGCACCTGTTAGACGAGAACTACAGTGTGTATACCTTTGATTTGCGAGGTCATGGGCGATCGCAGGGACAGCGGGGCTATATCAACCGTTGGTCTGAGTTCCGTGATGATTTGCGTCAATTTTTGCATCGGGTTTCGTTGCAGTCACGGCATTGTCCCTGCTTTTTGTTGGGTCATAGTTTGGGGGCGGCGATCGCCCTGGACTACGCCCTACGTTTTCCCGACACCATTCAGGGCCTCATGCTGACAGCCCCGGCTGTGAGTAGCCAGGGAATTTCTCCCCTCAAAATGCAAGTGGGGAAATTGCTCTCGTTGCTATGGCCCCGCTTTAGTTTGAATACAGGTCTTCGACGTCAGCCCCCGTCTCGGGATGCAGCCTTGAATCAGACCTATGTCCAAGACCCTCTGCGTCATACCCGAGGAACGGCTCGCCTCTCCACCGAATTTTTACGAACCAATCGCCATACCTGGGAGCATCTAGAACAATTGAAGTTGCCCACCCTCATGCTTCAGGGCACAGCTGACTCAGTCGCTCCGGTGGCAGTCACGCGCCAGTTTTTCGATCAGATTTCTTCCCGAGTCAAGACCTTGTATATCTATGCAGGGGCCTACCATGAGATTTGGAACGACATTAATCGAGCACAGGTGATGGCCGATCTATCGCGTTGGCTCGAACAAACGCTGGGCCAGTCTACAGGGTCTGAATCGGAGATTATGGTTGACTCAGCATCTATTTGTCGTTAAATCATTGAAGAGCGAATTGTTCGGTGAGATTATCGAAATGTATCGCTCTGTTCTGTTTCGTGTCCCCCAGTCATTCCTGGGCGGCAGCCCTTGGGGATCAAGCGTTATCCTGGGAATAAGCCAAACTAGCAGTATGAGTTAGGTGGAATCCTGAGGAATTCGGTTAGGAACTCAGGGGGATTGAACTCAATTTTTGAGCGTACTGTGATTGGCTTACACCTCTTGGCTGTATGAGAGTTAGTGTCCAATCGATGGGTTGAACGCATCAATTTGTCGAGAATTACTTTGGGTTAGCCCGAGAAATTTCAATAGGAATTGAAATTCAAGGATGTAGGTACATCAGTCTGCTTGGGTAACTCGTTTCTGATTAGCTGATTTGCTAATGAAAAGATAAAAGGGCGCTGACTTTTCAACGATGTTAAGTCCTAGTGAGAGCGATGAGCGTTAAGCTCTTCGACTTTGTGCATGCCTATTTTGAATAAGCGATATCGTACGACTTCCATTCCAGAAGCGAACACGACGCTAGCAACGCGTGGGCACTCTGGCTGTGAACCACCGATTCGTGGAAAGACGTTGCCCGAGTTACTGGATGACGCGTGCGATCGTCGTCCCAATCCTAAAGCCTTCAATCACTTTAGCCATGGTGATTGGAAAGCCCACTCTAATCAGGACTTTCGACAGAATGCCATCGCCTTATCCCAACAGCTTTTAGGCTTAGGTTTAGTTAAGGGCGATCGCGTTGCCTTTTTGATGCGCAGTGATGTGAACTTTGCCCTTGCTGACCTCGCCTGTGCCTATGCAGGCCTCGTCAGTGTTCCCATTACGCTCACCGAAACCTTAGCCAATATTGCTTTTGTTCTGGGTCATTCCCAGGCCAAGGTTCTATTGATTTCTAATTTGGATTTGCTGTACCAGGTCGTGCCCCAGCTTTGGGATAAAACCGACTTAAACACGATTGTCGTCGTGGATGTTCCCCAGAATTGGTCACAGGTGCGAGAGCAAACCTTGCAGTGTGATGCCAACAAATCCAAGGCGCTCGTTTGCAACAGTAATAACTGCCTCTGTCTACCGCTCTTTTCAGAGGAGGTCGAAACACAGCGTCCCTGCCCGCCTTTTCCCCAGTGTATTCAAACCTTGTCTTGGGATGAATTGTGTCAGCGGGAGGCGGTACCGCAGGCTTCCAACAGCCCCTCTAATTTCGCCCCGCCTCAAGCAAGCCATTCTGTTTCCCCCCATGACGTCGCAACAATCCTATATACCCCAGTTGATACAGGAGTCTTGAAAGGGGTGATGCTAACCCATGAAAATCTCACCGCCAATGCCCTCACGGCTTTTCGCGGTTCCAAGATTGGCTGGGGGGCTAAACAGCGTGCCCTTTCCTTTTTGCCGCTGACCCATGTGTTTGCCCGAGTGTTGTTTTATGGGCATCTCTACTACGGTCACAGTCTTTATTTCACTTCCCCCAGTCGTGTGATGAAACAGTTGGGGGTCGTCAAACCCACGATTTTTGCCACGGTTCCCATTCTCCTAGAGAAGACCTACAGTAAGCTGCTGCAATTGAGTGAACCTCAGCCTCCAATGCGCCCCCCCACTCCAGCACTAGGGGGACATCACTGGAAACGACATTTTTCTCGGATTCAGCAGCGTTTTTTACCCCAGGGACTGTCGGAAGAACTGTCGTGGCGATTGCTCGCTTGGGGATTGCATCTGGCACAGCGCTATGACCCAAGCCAGAGACCCCGGGGACTCTATCGCTTACAACTGCGGATTGCGGATTGGCTGGTGTTTCGGCGTTGGCGATCGCAATTTGGTGGCAAAATCACCTGCCTACTGTGCGGCGGTGCTCCTCTGCGGCCTGAGGTTGCTCGTGTTTTTGTGGCGGCGGGCTTTCCGCTGGTGCAGGGCTATGGTCTCACCCAAACCAGCTCTGTGGTGGCCTACAGCCGGGACAATCACAGGCGCCCCGATACGGTCGGGGTTCCTGCGGAGGGCGCTGAAATGATGCTCGCGTCCGATGGCGAGGTGTTGGTGCGAGGCCCTTACATCATGAAGGGATATTTTCGAGATGAAGCTGCAACTCAATCAGCCGTTGATGCTGAGGGTTGGTTTCATACGGGCGATCGCGGTCAATTCGATCGCGACGGTTTCTTAACGATCACAGGGTCTAAAAAATCGCTATTCAAGCTGGCTACGGGCAAGTATGTTGCGCCGGAATTGTTGGAGCAAGCCGTGGTGCGATCGCCCCTCGTTGCCCATGCGGTGGCAGTGGGTCGGGGTCGCAAATTCTGCGGGCTGCTGGTGTTCCCTGATGTCGATGCATTACAACCTCATTTACGAGCCCTGGGCAGTGCCAAGCCTTTGGCTCAGTTGCTTCAGCATCCTGAGGTTTTGCAGCACTATCAGACTTGGATTGATGCGGTCAATCAGCAATTTCCCAAGTGGTCTACGGTGAAACGATTTCAAATCGTCAATGCATCGTTTCCGGTGGATGCGAGCCGGGATGCGATCGCTCAGATTTTTGCCGCCCAAGTCGAGTCGCTGTACCAAGAAACGACAGGGACCGGACCTCGCCATTCTGCCCAAGCGGTGCCACCGCCACTGGTGAAAGCCATCGAAGCTCGAATTGATTTGGAGGAAAAATATGTTTAAGTCATTCCAAACCGCTGCTGTTCTCGGCGCTGGTGTTATGGGGGCACAGATCGCAGCCCATTTGGCTAACGCAGGGCTGAAGGTTTACTTGCTCGATCTTGCGACACCAGACGCGCATCAGGGAGATGCGGTCAATCGTAATCAGCTGGTTGAAACCGCGTTTAAGAAAGCCTGCAAACTGTCGCCCCCCATCTTCTTTTCGGAGCAAGCCAAGCGTCGAGTGGTCCTAGGGAACTTTGATGAGCATTTCGATCGCCTGGCAGAGGTCGATTGGATCATTGAAGCGGTGGTCGAAAAGCTGTCGATTAAGCAACAGCTCTTCGCCAATGTCGCAGCCGTGGCACGTCCCGATGCTGTGATTTCGACGAATACCAGTGGCTTACCCATTGGAGCGATCGCCAAGGATTTCCCCCCGGAGATGCGTCGCCGCTTCCTCGGCACCCACTTCTTTAACCCGCCCCGTTACCTCAAGCTGTTGGAACTGATTGCCACGCCTGACACTGACCCAGAGGTTGTGGCGCGGATGCAGTGGTTTGCGGAACTGTACCTGGGCAAGGGCGTGGTTATGGCCAAGGATACGCCCAACTTCATTGCCAACCGTGTGGGTGTGTTTGCAACTATGCTGGGCATTCGTGCCTTTGAGAAGGAGGGCTACAGCATTGAAGAGGTGGACCTGATTACGGGGCCGTTGATCGGTCGGCCTAAGTCTGCCACGTTCCGCACCGCGGACCTCGTGGGCCTGGATACGCTGATGTATGTGGCGAAGAATCTGCATCCCGCAGTCCCCCACGACGAATGCCAAGCCATGTTCCAGGTACCGGAGGTGCTGGAGAAACTGGTGATGACGGGAACTCTGGGGGCCAAGACGCGGCAGGGATTTTATAAGAAGGTCAAGGGTGAGATTCTCTCGCTCAATTTGGAGACGTTGGCCTATGAGCCGCCTAGGCCGATGGATTTGGGTGAGCTGAAAGCGCTGAAGCATGAGCCGAATCTGCCCAAGCGACTGCAGTTGCTGTATCAAGACTCAGGTCGAGGCGGTCAGCTCTTCCGCCGGATGATGTTGGAGACACTGAGTTACAGTGCCTGTCGGATTCCTGAGATTGCCGATGCGCCTGCGGATATCGATCGCGCCCTGCGCTGGGGGTTTGGTTGGGAGATGGGGCCGTTTGAAATTTGGCAAGTGCTGGGTTTTGATCGGGTTCTGGCGGATATGAAGGCTGCTGGGTTGGTGGTTCCGGCTTGGGTGGAGGAGAAGGGAGTTGAGGGTTGGCAGCATTTATCCTCTTTGGATGAACGGCGGGTCCTCCCGACGGTGGTTGCTCAAACACCGATGGATTTGGATTTGGCGCGGGTGAAATTGGATCCGGAGAATACGATTTGGCAAAATGAGGAAGCTGCCCTGCTGAATGTGGGAGATGGGGTTGCGCTCTATGAGTTCCGCTCTAAGGGCAATACGCTGAGCTTCAAGGTGCTGGAGGGGCTGCGTTGGACGCTGGATTGGTTGGTGGACAGCTCCTATAAAGGCTTGGTGATTGGCAACGATAGTCCTAGCTTCTGCGGTGGTGCCAACCTGATGGAAATGGGGGGATTGGCCCAGAGGGGGAATTGGGATGGCATTCACAAGCTGATCGATGATTTCCAAGGCCTGCTGAATCGACTGTATACCTACCCCAAACCGATTGTGACCGCAGTACAGGGTCGTGCCCTGGGCGGTGGCTGTGAATTGGTGTTGGCCAGTCCCCATTTGGTGGCAGCAGCAGAAAGCTACATCGGTCTGGTGGAGCTGAGTGTGGGGTTGATTCCAGGGGCTGGCGGCATTATGCGCTCGGTGGCACGGGCAGGGATGCGCGCCTCTAGCGTTGAGCCCCACCATCAAATGCCATGGTTGAAAAAGGTGTTTGAGACGATCGCCATGGCCAAGGTCTCCAACAGTGCCGAGGAAGCGGTGGAGATGGGCTATTTGCCAGACGGCACGATTCTTTTGATGAGTGGCGATCGCCGTCTCGAAGTGGCAAAATCCGAAGTCCTTTGTCTCTCCCACCGGGGCTATCGGGCCCGGGTCAAGCATCATGCGATCCCAGTGCTTGGGCGAGCTGCCCGTGCCCAGCTCAATCTGATGGTGCAGACGATTCAGCAGGGGGGCTATATCTCTGAATATGACTGTTATTTGGCTGATCGCTTGGCCTATGTGATGACCGGGGGCGATCTGACGGCTCCAGCCTTAGTGGATGAGGATTATCTGCTGCACCTGGAGCGAGACGCGTTTGTTCCGTTGTTGCAACAACCCAAAACCCAGGCCCGCATGATGCATCTGTTGCAGCATAAGAAGCCCCTGCGGAATTGACGCTGAAGTACCGCCGGGCTTCGGCTTCGCTCAGCCCTCAATTTTGCTCAGCCCTCGCACCACTTTCGAGGTGTCGCTGGTTGAGCGGAGCCGAAACCAGCAGGAAAGTTCCCACAACAATTGGAAGCCCTCGACCGACATTCGAAGTCAGAAATCAGAGCCAGAATCATGAAAAATGCCTATATCGTCAGCGCTGTGAGAACCCCGGTGGGCAAGGCCCCCCGAGGCACATTGCGCCATGTCCGTCCCGATGACTTAGGGGCGATCGCTCTCCAAGGCGCCCTTGCTAAACTTCCTCAGTTGCCCCCCGAACAAATTGAAGATGTGGTCATTGGCTGTTCGTTTCCTGAAGGGGAGCAAGGTTTTAACCTGGGCCGGATTATTGCCCAGCGTGCCGGACTACCGGACTCCGTCCCCGGTATGACGGTCAACCGCTTTTGTTCATCTGGACTGCAAACCATTGCCATGGCTGCTCAATCGATTCAGGTGGGTCAAGCTGAGGTGATTGCCGCAGGGGGAGCCGAATCCATGAGCCTGATGCCTATGGGCGGTCACTATTTAGCGCCAAATCCGGGGCTGATGGAAGTGGCCCCGAAGGTTTACTGCACCATGGGGATGACGGCCGAGAATGTTGCGGCAGCATTCCATATCTCGCGTGAGGAGCAGGATGCCTTCGCGTTGCGATCGCATCAGCGAGCCTTGGTGGCCCATGGGCGAGGCCGCTTTGATGATGAGCTGGTGCCCGTTCCTGTTCATACCGTTCTCTACAAAAATGCTCAGCTCCATGAGCAAGAGCTGATGTTTGCCCAGGATGAGGGACCAAGACCGGATACGAGCTTAGAAGCGTTGGCTAAACTGAGGCCCGTATTCCATGCCCAGGGGACGGTGACGGCGGGGAATGCTTCCCAGACCTCGGATGGTGCGGCGATGGCGATTGTCATGGCTGAGGACCGGATGAAGGCGTTGGGGCTGCAACCGCTGGCGAAGTTTCTGGGATTTTCAGTGTCGGGGGTGGCTCCGGACATCATGGGCGTTGGACCGATTACTGCGGTGCCGAAGGTGCTGGAACAGGTCGGTTTGTCGCTGAGTGATATTGGTTTGATTGAGTTGAATGAGGCGTTTGCGGCCCAGAGTTTGGCGGTGATCCGTAAGTTGGGCTTGGATGAGGCGATCGTCAATGTGAATGGGGGGGCGATCGCCCTGGGTCACCCGCTGGGCTGCACGGGAGCCAAGCTGACGGCAACGCTCCTGCATGAAATGAAACGGCGTGGCATTCGCTATGGCCTGGTGACGATGTGCATCGGTGGCGGCATGGGGGCGGCGGCGGTGTTTGAAAACGTACTGGTTTAGCTCAAATTGGCCCCCATCCCCTAATTCCTTCCCCCAATGGTGGGGGAAGGGGAACCGAACCCAGTTCAAGCCAGGGCCTCAGCTCTCCCCTCTCCCAATCTTGGGAGAGGGGCCGGGGGAGAGGGCCAGATTTACAACGCAACACAACCAATGACAGGAGCCTTTCTATGATGATGCTACAACCCGTTGTTCTGATTCCCATCCTATTTCTGCTGATGTTCCCCTTGGGATATCTGGGGCCACCGTTCTGGGTCTGGCCTGCCTACTTCGCCTTGGCCGTGTGGCTTCTGCATGGTCCGATGGTGGCTTGGGGGATGCTGCTGGCGATCGCACTGGTCCTCAGCCTGCCCCCTCTCCGCCAAGGCTTGGTCACAAAACCGATCATGCAGGCCATTAGGAAGCTCAACCTATTACCCAAAATCTCTGACACCGAACGCACCGCCATCGAAGCCGGAACCGTATGGGTGGAGGGCGAACTCTTCTCCGGCAAACCCGACTTCAACCGCATTCTGGCCGAACCCTACCCCACGGTAGAACCGGAGGTACAGGAATTTCTCGATGGCCCGGTTGAAGAAGTCTGCCGCATGGCGACGGACTGGGAGATTCATCAGCGAAAGGACCTGCCGCCGGAGGTGTGGGCCAAGTTGAAGCGCGATCGCTTCCTCGGCATGATGATTCCCAAAACCTATGGTGGACGTGGCTTCTCTAATGCAGCCTATAGCGCTGTGATGCTAAAGCTGGCGTCGCGATCGTTTGTTCATACTGCAACCGTTGGGGTTACCAACTCCCTCGGTCCAGCCAAACTACTGCTACATTACGGCACGACGGAACAGAAGGAGCATTACCTACCCCTGCTAGCGAGCGGTGAGGAGATTCCTTGCTTTGCCCTGACGGAGCCTAAGGCCGGGTCGGATGCGGCCAATATCAGTTCCTCTGGAACCGTTTTCCGGGGTGATGACGGGGAGTTGTTTATAAGACTAAACTGGAAGAAGCGGTACATTACCTTGGGGGCGATCGCCACGCTCATCGGCCTTGCCTTCCGCCTCAAGGACCCGGACAACCTCCTGGGCAAGGGCACGGAACCGGGCATCACCTGTGCCCTGATTCCAGCCAACACCCCTGGCGTCGAACTGGGTCGTCGCCACGACCCCATGGGCGTACCGTTCTACAACTCCCCCCTTGAAGGTCATGACGTTGTTCTACCGGTGGGGCAAATCATCGGTGGTGTGGAGCAGGCAGGCAATGGTTGGATGATGCTGATGCAATCCCTGGCGGCGGGTCGGGGGATTAGTTTCCCGGCCACCTGTACCGGTGTTGCTAAGTTTGTCAGTCGGGTCACGGGAGCCTACAGCCGTGCGCGGCATCAGTTTGGTTTGCCCATCGGTAAGTTTGAAGGTGTTGAAGAGCCGCTGGCGCGCATTGGTGGTTTGACCTATGTCTTGGAAGCTGCGCGGAACTATACGGTTGCAGCGGTGGATCGTGGTGAACAGCCTGCGGTGGTGTCGGCGATTGCCAAGTATGAGTTCACTGAACTGACGCGCCAAATCGTCATTGATGGCATGGATATTGTCGGTGGCGCGGGCATCTGCAAGGGGCCACGCAATCTGCTGGCGAATCTATATACCGCCATGCCGATTCCGATCACGGTGGAGGGGGCGAATATTTTGACGCGATCGCTGATTATCTTTGGACAGGGTGCGATCCGCTGTCATCCCTATGTCTATGATGAAATTCAGGCCCTAGAGCAGGGGGATGTCAAGGCATTCGACCGAGCGTTGTTTGCGCATCTACAGCATCTGACGCGTAACAAAGTCCGAGCCCTCTCTTTGGGGGTGACGGGGGGCTGGCTGGCACAATTGGAGCTATTTGGCTCCGGAGGCTCTCCCGTTGCAGGACCAACGGCACCGTATTACCGCAAGCTGGCCTGGGCCTCAGCAATGTTTGCTTTCCTCACTGAGGTTGCCATGCTCTTCCTAGGCGGGAAGCTGAAGCGACGGGAGACGCTGACGGGGCGATTTGCCGATGCGTTGGCTTGGATGTATTTAGGGACGGCGACGCTGCGGCGGTTTGAGGCGGAGGGTCGCAAGCCGGAGGATTTACCGCTGGTGCACTGGTCGATGCAGTACGCCTTGGCCCAGGTTCAGGTGGCGATCGATGGCATCTTGCAGAATCTCAATATTCCGTTGTTTGGCTGGGCCATGCAGGGACCGGTGCGGTGGCTGTGGCGATCGCAACCCCTGGGAGAATGGCCGAGCGATCGCCTCACCCATGAGGTTGCCCAGCTCATGCAGACGCCTGGCTTTGCCCGAGAAAGCTTGACCCAAGGGATCTACATGCCGAAGTCGGCAGAGGAGCCGCTCTATCGCATTGAACGGGCCTTCCGTTTGACGGTTACAGCGGAACCGATCATGAAGCGTATTCAGACAGCAACTCGTGAGGGGCAGGTCCAACCCATGGAGCGGATGGAAGATTGGATTGAGGCGGCGTTGCGGGCGGGGGTGATTACGGGAGGCGAGTCGGATGTTGCCTGTGCAGCGATGCGAGCCCGTGATGAAGCGATTCAGGTGGATTCATTTACGTTGGAGGCGTATATGGGCAAAGTCGATTCACTCCATCATGTCTCCTAAATCGACGTTGGGAAACGCTTGTGGCTTAGACCTCTTGCACGAACCTGACAGCCGCCCCCATCCCCCGACCCCTTGCCCCCAATGCTGGAGGAAGGGGAGTCAAAAAGCCCCTCTTCTTTTTACGAAAAGGGGCTTTCTGAAGGGCTAAACAAACTTCGATATTTAGAGTCCTAAGCTCGCAGCTTCAAAATCTCCGCTGTCACTGACAGACTCTCCTCATACAACACATTGCGGCCCCAACTCTGCAACTGTTGTGCCATCAATGCCTCTGCCCCCTCATCTGCTGGAGCCGCAACCTGCTGCGTCTTGGCCGTCTGGGCACTGCCCCCAGACTCCATCCGCATACAGCCCGTCGTCTCGGAACACAAAATTGTCGCACAGTTAGCCTGGGGATTTGTCGAAGCCAAGCGCAAACCAATCAGGTCCCCGGGAATCTCACCCCAGTCACCCACTGGAACTCCCGCCAGTTCTGCCTCGATGTCACGACCATCATCGGCCTTCAGCTTAATCTTTGCGATTTGGTAATCTCCACTCTCCTCCGTTATCGAAACCGGAGACCAATTCAACCGACTGGCTAACCATCCCAAATACATCAAAGCCTGGGACGGATTACCCTTCTCATAGTCAATCGTCACCTTATCAATCTCGAACACATCATTGCGACGATCCGGCGCATCGTAGGCCGCCGCTGCCAGCTCCTGCCAGGCCGAAAGCCGGTGCCAGTTGAGATCGGCCACATAGGTCTTTTGGTCTAGCAACTGCTTGAGCTTCAGTAGTTCTGACTCTGGCTCACTGAAGTAGCAAGAATCAAAGATCATGCAGTCGCTGGCCTCAGCCAACTCTTGGAACAGCGGTTGCTCCGGGTTGGGCGTCGCTTTCCACCAGACAAACTTGGGTAGGTCTTGGATCATGAGCGATCGCACCAGTTCTCCGACCCCCTGCAACTCCGGCTTCGTCCCCTTCAGTGTGATGTACTCACAACACATCAATGCCTCATCATTACCCTTTTGAATCGGGCAATAGGCCGACACTTGGGCTGAAACAGACTCCGATGTCTTGATCTCTGGACAAAGCGTGATGATACGGCAGGGGTTTTGGGAGGCGATGGAATCACTCACCCCAAAGCCGCGCATATTCAAATTGCTAACAGGCTTAGACTCCCCGTCCTGCTTCGTCCACTCCTCTCGTAGCCGTGCCAGTGTTCGTGGTCCCATACGGCCACTTTGCTTCAAGTCATACTGCTTCTGAGCCGTGGTGATCGCAGATTTTGTCGCAGGGCCATGCACACCGTCAATCGCCCCTTGATAAAAGCCGAGGGCAGCCAAGAGCTGTTGGAACTCCTCCGGCTCATAAATCACCATGCTGAAGGTGGCCGCACGGGTTGCAAGTGCACCACTTCCGGTCTGTTGACTGCGCCAAATTTCGCTGAGTTCCGCCTCGATTTGGGCCACCGAAATGGCCTTTGGCTTCTGAAGGGCAACAAGAGGAGTTGTCATGGTGTTGTGTAGAAAAGAGAGAGGGTTTACCGCGAGTTAAATTCGTGAGTCCAATGTCTGTAAGGGCGGGCGGGGTCTGCAAGGGCGGGGCCAGCGAAACGTCTTCGGTGTACCCTGCGCGGGGGGAGCACTAAAATCTACCCTCCGCTGGGGAGAGGCCCACCCCTTACAATCGCCGCCATTTGCGTCCATCCCGATTGAGCAGAAACTCAGCCTCAGCGGGTTCCCAGGTGCCTGCTTCATACATCGGAATCGCGTCGGAATCCGTGGCATTGTCCCAAACTTCCAAGATTGGAGTCAGTGCCTTCCAAGAGGCTTCAACCTCATCCCCCCGAGTAAACAGGGTTTGGTCCGCCAGCATCGAATCGACGAGCAGACGACTGTAGGCATCCTGGGAGGGTTTACCAAACGCGGCGTCATAGCGGAAGTCCATATCCACGGACCTCGTCCGCAACGATGACCCTGGCATCTTCACATCGAAGCGCATCGAAATCCCCTCATTGGGCTGGATCCGCATGGCCAGAACGTTCGGATTAGCCTGCTTCGCTGCCGACTGGAACATCAGGAATGGAACTTCCTTAAACTGAATCGCAATTTCTGTCACCTTCTTTGGCATGCGCTTACCAGTGCGCAGATAAAACGGCACCCCCTTCCAGCGCCAGTTGTCAATTTCTAGTTTCAGCGCTGCGTAGGTGGGGGTCACGGACTCAGGACTTGCGCCTTCCTCGTCACGATAGCCCGGGACTTCCTTGCCTTTCATCCAGCCTTTGGTGTATTGCCCCCGCACCGCACATTGGCTCAGATCATCCAAATTCGCTAGCCGGGTCGCCTGGATGACCTTCACTTTTTCATTGCGAATGGCATCCGCATCCAGGGAGTTGGGGGGCTCCATGGCCGTCAAGGCAAAGAGTTGCATCAGGTGGTTCTGCACCATGTCCCGCAGTGCCCCGGCGGTTTCGTAATAGCCTGCCCGACCTTCCAGGCCCACCGTTTCCGCCACGGTAATCTGCACATGGTCCACAAACTGCCGGTTCCACAGGGGTTCAAAAATCGCGTTGGCAAAGCGGAAGACCATCAAGTTCTGGACGGTTTCTTTGCCCAGGTAGTGGTCGATGCGATAGATCTGATCTTCTTTACAGACTCCGCGCACCGTACGGTTCAACGCTTTAGCAGAACTGAGCGTGCGGCCAAAGGGCTTTTCGATCACAAGGCGGTTTTTCTTGCGATCGGCCAACATTCCTGCATGGCCTAACTGAGTTGCTGCCTCACCAAAGAATCGGGGTGCCACCGAGAGATAGAACGTGCGATTTCCTCGGGTCCCTCGCTGGTCATCCAGCTCACTTAAGAAAGCCTTAAGCTTCTGGTAACTTTCTTCCTTGTCAATGTTGCCAGAGCAATAGAATAGCCCCGCCGCGAACTCGTTCCAAACTTCCTCTGAACGAATACCCCCCCCAAATTTCTCAACGCCTTCACGCATGTGGTCGCGGAAAAACTCGTGACTCCAATCCCGCCGAGCCACGCCCACAATGGTGATTTGTGGTGGTAACCGTCGTTCCAAATACATGTTGTAGAGTGCCGGGACCAGCTTGCGTTGGGTGAGGTCACCGGAGGCTCCAAAAATTGTCAGAATCTGCGGCTCGGGCATCCGTTCTTGCCGTAGGCCAACGCGCAGGGGATTGTCGAGGAGAGCAGGCATAGGGCGCTAGGAAATAAATAATTGGGAATGCGGAAATTGAGCGATGTTGTTATCTCTCATTATGCAGAGCCCCTTGGGAATGAGGGTGCTAAAAGCAACGATCCCAAGGGAAGAAAAGCTTAAATTTTGGCCCTGTTCCCAGGAGAATAATGCCGGGGAGTGGGCACGGGCATTAATGCATACGGACTGCACACGGACTGCATACGGCAGGGGCGGTGGTTTGCCGAAATCACGTAAACAATT
This sequence comes from uncultured Pseudanabaenaceae cyanobacterium, assembly GCA_938017515.1. Lineage (GTDB taxonomy): Bacteria > Cyanobacteriota > Cyanobacteriia > PCC-9006 > JAAUQQ01 > JAAUOP01. Next base: position 27,811 of record CALIJJ010000007.1, on the reverse strand, counting down.
CCAGTTATTTCAGCCACCCTCACCCAGCCGTTCTGTCAGCAACAGCTACTGCGCAGGCGACAGCTCACGCATCTTCAGCACCAAGGTCTGCATCAGCGAGTTAAACGGTTGAACAAACTTGGTGATCCCTTCTGCAAGCAGCTCTTCCATCACCTGGTCGAGGTCAATCCCCAGGGCTGCTAGGTCGGCGATCGCCTGGTTTGCTTCGTCCATACCGACCAACAGTCGATCCTCGACTTGGCAATGATCGGCACAGGCTTCAACCGTTTGGGGAGGCAGCGTATTCACTGTATCAGGACCAATCAGCTCGTTCACATAGAGCACATCGCTGTAGTCCGGGTTCTTGGTGCTGGTGCTGGCCCAGAGCAAGCGCTGTACGCTGGCTCCCTTGGCCACCAACGCTTGCCAGCGATCGCTGGCAATCAGTTGCTGATACTCCCGGTACGCTTGCTTGGCATTGGCGATCGCCACCTTGCCCCGCAGCCCCAGCAGCCGATCCCGAGTTGCATCCTCATCCACTTCGACGGAGCGATCTTCCAGCAGCTTATCGACTTTGCTGTCGATGCGGCTCAGGAAGAAACTGGCCACGGAAGCAATGGAGCTGATGTCGTTGCCATCGGCGACTCGACCCTCAAGCCCTTTCATGTAGGCTTCAGCGGTGTCCAAATAGCTTTGGACCGAGAAGAGCAGCGTCACGTTGACACTGATCCCGTCGCGAATCACCTGCTCGATCGCCGGGAATCCTTCGGGGGTACCGGGAATCTTGATCATCAGGTTGGGGCGATCAATGGCCGCAGCGTAGCGTCGAGCCGCTTCCACAGTGCCCTCGGTATTGTTTGCCAGATTGGGCGGTACTTCTAAGCTGACGTAGCCATCCAAGCCGTTGGTGGAATCATAGATGGGACGGAGCTGATCGCAGGCGCGACGGATGTCCTCAAACACCAACGATTCGTAAATCGTGTCGATGGGCTGACCGGAGCGGATGGCCGTTTCAATATCGGCATCGTAGACCGCATTGCCTGCGATCGCCTTCTCAAAAATGGCAGGGTTTGACGTGATCCCCCGCACATCGCGGCTTTCCATCAGTCGTGATAGCTCACCGGTTTGGAGCATGTCACGGCTGAGGTTATCAATCCAAATGCTCTGACCATGCTCACGAATCTGCAGAATGGGACTTGCCATGTTTTTAATTCTCCTGAAATAAATTTTCTTCCCCGTTGAAAAGGGAGATTGTTAGACGGAAACGGCTTGTTCAGCCAAATCCCGCTGATGCTCCTCAATAAAGGACTCCACCAAGGCCACATCCTCTGGACTGCCAATAATCAATGGCGTCCGCTGGTGAATCTTGGTTGGAACAACATCCATCACAGCCTGAGCCCCCGTGCTCGCCTTACCTCCAGCCTGGGCCGCCAAGTAGGCCAGTGGTGCAGATTCATAGAGCAGGCGTAGTTTGCCTTCGGGCTTTTTGACCGTGCCGGGATAGATGAACACCCCACCCTGAAGCAAAATTCGGTGAAAATCGCCGACGAGCGCACCGCTATAGCGCCCGGTGTAGCCCTCATGACGATGAACATAGCGAACATAATTGCGCAGGGAATCTTCCCATTGCCAGAAGTTACCTTCGTTGAGGCTATACACCGGTCCATGGGCAGGCATCTGAATATTTTCTCGGGATAGAATAAACTCCCCTAGACTTGGATCCAGTACAAAGGAATGCACCCCTTTGCCAATGGAATAGACCAGTTCGGTGCTCGGACCGTAGAGAACGTAACCCGCTGCAATCTGCTTGTGCCCGTCTTGTAACAGGTCCTTGGCCTGGCGATCTTCGTCATTGCCTTCCTGCTGTCGGACGGCAAAAATCGATCCCACATTCAGATTAATGTCTACATTTGATGACCCATCGATTGGGTCATAGAGCAGCGTATAGCGACCCAAGGGACAGTTTTCAGGGATGTAGTAAGGCTCTTCCATCTCCTCGGAGGCGAGGCGACAGACCAAACCACTTTGTTTAAACGCAGAAATAAAGACCTCATTGGCATAGAGGTCCATACGCTTAACTTCTTCACCCTGAACATTGGTTTCACCAGTGAATCCCAAGGCGTTCTCCATCAAACCCGCTTGGCTGAGTCGGCGGGCCGTCAGCTTCGCCGCGAGACCAACCCGATTCATCAGAGCACTGATGTCTTGGGCATCCGTAGAAAAGCTCTGAAGTTGCTGGAAAACATGCCGCGAGAGGGTCATGCAATCCCGATCGAGTGCGAGGGCCTGGTCTGAGGGTTGGTATGACGTGTCCGACATAGATTCTTCCAGTATTTCTTCCGGCGTATGAAGGAGCAGACACATTCAGCGTCCGACACTTTCGTGCGATTTAGTCTCAGGATAGGCAGGATTTTTTGAGCCCGGTGGGCAGCCGCAAGGAATCGAAATCTTCCTTGGTATAAGTTGTTTTGAGGCAATAAAAAGGGAGGGCGATCGCCCTCCTTTTTCACCGTCAGTGAAGGTTTTTTCCTAGATCAACAACGGGATCGTTCGATCAACAAAAAGGAGCACTCCATGGAGTGCTCCTTTTTGCTTAAAAATTCAGCCTAGACCATCGTCCAGTCCGGATTCCTAGTAGGTTTCAACGTGCCAGCGATCCGCTTTCTTCAGCGCACGACGATACTCGTCCCAGTTCACGCCTTCCTTGGCCGCAGCAGCAGCGATGGCTTCATCGATGCCACCTTCCATGCCGCGCAGACCACAGATGTAAACGTGGGTCTTCTCGTTTTTGATCAGCTGCCATAGCTCATCGGCATACTCAGCCACACGGTGCTGAATATACATGCGGCCGCCTTCGCTGTTCTTCTGCTCACGGCTGATGGCGTAGGTCAGGCGGAAGTTGTCAGGATACTTGGCCTGCATTTCCTCCAGCTCATCCTTGTAGAGGATGTTGGCTGTGGTCGGAATGCCGAAGAACAACCAAGCAAAGCCCTTGAACTGATAGTCCTTGTTCAGCTCACGCTCGCCATCCTTGAACATGCGCCAGAGGTAAGCCCGGAAAGGAGCAATACCAGTACCGGTACCCAGCATGACGATGTTGGCATCTTCGTCTTCAGGCAAGAGCATTTCCTTGCCCACGGGACCTGTGATCTTCACATCAGCACCGGGCTGAAGGTTGCACAGGAAGGTGGAGCAAACACCCTTGATCAGATTGCCCTCATCATCTTTGTATTCCAGTTGGCGAACACAGAGAGAGACCGTTTGATCATTCAGGTCATCACCATGGCCCGTGGAGGCGATGGAGTAGAGGCGAATTTTGTGGGGCTTACCCTTAGCATCTTCACCATCGGCGATGATGCCAATACTCTGGCCTTCCACATATTGGAGCATCGGGTCGCCACCGGACAAGTCCATCTTGATGTGCTGAACCGTACCGATGCCTCCCTCGGCAAGGAGGGTGTCGTTAGACATGCACTTACCGACAAAGGGAGCCTTTGGACGGTAGGTATTGACCGGAACGCCGGCGTGTTTCTTCTTATCTGCCGGTTTCGGCATTTCAATAGACATAGACTGGCTAGACTCTGCTGCGGAATTGGACTGGACAGCAGGGGCTGCACCGGCCTCGCCGAGGGGAAGAATATTGACAATCTTCCCGCCCAGACGAGAGATACGCTGAACCTCTTGGCTCATGCGGCTATAGGGCACTTGAAGAAATGTACTTCCGCTTTGACGGACCGCGGATTCGGCAACGCCAGAATTGGGGCCTTGACCAAAACCGATCACCTCGAACACGAACATGCGGCTGCCAAAGCTGGTGCTTTCGCCACTACCAGCGACGCTTGGGTTATACATCTACTTATGAATACTCCGAACCTACACAAAACAAGCCCGACACTTAAAAAGCGACGCCTCAACAAAGCCAATTAAAAAAGCATCAATGCCAGAGCAGCAATGCCAAAAATTAGGTTTGCCTTAGCGATCGATTCGATCTAAATGGCAATCGGTATTAATGACTAGCGTATCACTGCGGTGCAACCCCCTCTAACGGCGATCGCCCTAGGCGTCAAACCGGGGCTCCACCCAACGAAAAATAGGCAGAGCTAATCCCCCTAGGGCAATCCAGATTATCCTCAGGTCCCACCACAGTCATCTCCGATACGGCATGACACACGCATTGAAGGTAGGTGGGCTCCCAGAACGTTCTTGATACACTCTACCGATCTTTCCCTGGGCAAAATTGTCACCCCTGCATCAGTTCCATAATTTTCAAGATTTCTTTTTTATTGGCTTAATCCTTGTTTGAGAAATTCTAAGTTTGGTAATATCTACTGAACTAGACAAGCATTAATGCCTAGTCGTACTCTCATTAAGGTTGGGATTACGACGGGGAGCCGGGGCAATCGTCCGCAGGTTTTAAAGACTCATCGGGTGGATCTGCTCCCTAACTTTTTGGGGGCAACCCATCACGTGTCGTCATTTTCATCGCACAGCACTGCAAATAAAGGGGACTTATGAGTAAGCCAGAACGCGTGGTATTGATTGGAGTCGCAGGGGATTCTGGATGTGGTAAGTCCACATTCCTCCGCCGTCTGGCCGATCTGTTTGGCGAGGAGCAAATGACGGTCATCTGCCTGGATGACTACCATAGTCTCGATCGCAAGGGCCGCAAAGCTGCTGGGGTAACTGCTCTCAACCCCAAGGCGAACAACTTTGACCTGATGGCTGAGCAAATCAAGGCCATCAAAAACGGTGAGACCATCGATAAGCCCATCTACAACCATGAGACCGGCGAACTCGATCCCCCGGAAAAGATTGAGCCCAACCACATCGTCGTGATTGAAGGTTTGCACCCCCTCTACGATGAGCGCGTGCGCGAGCTGCTTGACTTCAGTGTCTACCTCGACATCAGCGACGAAGTCAAAATTGCCTGGAAGATTCAGCGCGACATGGCTGAGCGGGGCCACACCTATGAAGACGTGCTGGCTTCTATCAATGCCCGTAAGCCTGACTTCGAGGCTTATATCGATCCTCAGAAGGCCCATGCTGACGTGGTGCTGCGCGTTCTGCCCACCCAACTCGTTGAAGATGAGAAGGAAGGCAAGATCCTTCGCGTTCAAATGATTCAACGTGAAGGCGTTGAGGGCTTCGAGCCGGTTTACCTGTTCGACGAAGGGTCCACCATCGACTGGGTTCCCTGTGGTCGCAAGTTGACCTGTTCCTACCCCGGCATCCGCCTGCACTACGGTCCCGACAGCTACTACGGCAACGAAGTGTCCATCCTGGAAGTGGATGGTCAGTTCGATAACTTGGAAGAGATGATCTACATTGAAGGTCACCTCAGCAAGACCGACACCAAGTACTACGGTGAAATGTCCCACCTGCTGCTTCAGCACAAGGACTATCCTGGGTCTGCCAACGGCACTGGTTTGTTCCAGGTGTTGACGGGTCTGAAGATGCGTTCGGCCTATGAGCGTCTCACCTCCAAAGAGATGAAGGTTGCGACGGTGCAGGTCTAGGCGATCGCCTGATCAACCCATTACCGAGGGCTCTCGCCAAGGGAGTCCTCCACTGAACCGGAGAGGCGCATGGGCGCCTCTTTTTTTGTGCCCCCTCTTTTTTGCCCTATGTTTCTTACATATAGGGTCATTTTCATCGGGTAATTTTTGGGGCTTGTTGACTTTAGGCGATATTCAGAAACCAAAATCCCTGTAGGGGACATGGCTACGTCGAAATTTCCTTCGCTCCCGCTGACTCACACAGTATTTTCTCTGGGGCACTCTTCTTTGAACGGGCATTTTGAGGTGTGATCGCCCCCAAGCTCCAATGCACCTGAGCTTAAACCCCACTCAAACGGGATAAATGTCTGCGTCCAGAGGAAAACCAAGGGGATTTTTTGGCATTTGCGTAGAATCCGGTTAAACTGAGCGGCAAATCAGCCTGGACAGGAGAAAAAACGCCTCAACATCAGCTATTCCTCGATGAAAAGACTGATGAAAAGAGCAATATCACTAGGGCATCATAGAAATGATTTTGCCCACCTGTCCTGTCTTTGTGACCGGTCCCGTGTTCCTTGGGTCCCAAGCCCGCTGCACCTCGTGCATCTGCCTGACATACCCATTTAAGATCCAACCCTCTGCCCCGTTCCTTTTTGGAGATAGCCACCCATGGCATCGAGTCAACAATTTTTAGCGCAAGTCAAGCAAGGTGATATTGCTGGAGCTATCCAGTCCGTGTTACAGGAAATGACACAGCTTCAAATTGTCACCCGCGTTGTGAACGACGGCGAAGCTGGTGGCACAGAATCATTGCCTGATAGCCAAAAGATTTGCACCAAAATCAATATCCTCGAAGGAACAATTGAGACAGCGGTTGGCAGTGAATTCCTCAGTGAAGGTGCCTACAGCACCTTGGCCCATGGGCACATGCATCAGGTGGCTGCGGGGTGCAGCAGCATCCGTGACAACGTGGACAGTCTGCAAACGTTGCTCGATTTGGTGGAGCAGGCAGAATGGGACGAGGGCACGGATGTGTCCACTGGCAATGGCTCTACCCCAGAAGACGTTTTAGACCAAGCGTCGGTGGATGAAACGCTTGAAGCAGCCGCTCCGGTTCAGGCCAGCGAAGTGCCGCCGTTGGATGCGCTTCCTAGCCCACCGCCGATGCCTCCCATGCCTGATTCCTTCGTTGAAGAAGAGAACGGTGGTGCTGGGGTGGCCGCTGGTGTTGCTGGGGCCGCTGGGGTGGCGGCAGCGGGTGCTGCGATCGCCGGTTTAGACTTTGGCTCGGATGCTGGAGAGGACCCCCTGGCAGACTTAGGGGGCACCGATGATGCTCCTGCCGATATGGGTCTTGATCTGGCAAGTGAAGACCTGGCAAGTGACCTTGGCGCTGACCTTGGCGCTGACCTTGGCGAAAGCCTGGGTGAAGATCTGGGCACAGACCTGGGCTCGGACCTGGGTGCAGATTTGGGCACAGACTTGGGGGCTGAACTCGATCTGGGTGACGTCGCTGAACTCTCAACAGAAGATCCACTGGGCGATTTAGGTGGCCTAGAGGCACCTGCCGAGGACCCTCTCTCAGAGCTGTCCCTCTCTGACGATTCTCTCTCCCTAGATGACTCCCTCTCTCTCGATGCCCCTGAAGCATCCGCAGGGGTTCCCGATTTGGATGCGGACCTCGGCGGTTTGGATCTCGGGAGTGATGATCTTGGCGGTGATGATCTTGGCGGTGGCGATTTGGATGCAGCCCTGGGCGGCGACCTCGGTTCGGAGCTGGGGAATGACGATTTGGGTAGCCTGGACCTCGGTGGCGATGATGCAGGCGCAGGCGATCTTCTCGGCGGTGACTTCGGTGACGATGCCCTGGGTGATGATGCCCTGGGTGGTCTAGACCTGGGTGATGATGGAGCAGGCAGTGATGACTTGGGTGGTTTGGACCTCGGTGGAGACGATGCGGGGACAGATGACCTTCTCGGCGGTGACCTGGGTGATGATGCCCTCGGCGGCTTAGACCTGGGTGGTGATGCCCTCGGTGGCTTAGATCTGGGTGGTGATGACCTGGGAGGCAATGACCTCGGTGCTGAGCTAGGCACGGATACGGGTAATGGTGACCTCGGTAACAACGATTTGGGGGGCGACCTCGATTTGGGTGACGGCCTAGATTTGGGCGGTGACCTGGGAGATGGCCTGGGTGGTGACCTGGGCGGTGACCTAGGAGATGACCTGGGTGCGGCCCTAGAGGCGCCTGAGGCTAGCCCTGCAAGCAATGACGATGACTTGTTGGAGGGGTTGTTGAGTCAACCCGCCGCTAAGCCCGCGGACGAAGCGGCCCCCGACTTTTTTGCGGGTGAGGCTGGGGAGAGCACTGATTTTCTGGGAGAACAAGCCCTTGACGGTGCGCTTGAGCTGGATGCGATGCCAGAACTCTCCAATGATTTAGGCGGAGATTTGGGCGGAGATTTGGGCGGAGACTTTGCCGAAGATCCCCTTGCAGGTATGAACCTGGATGCTGACTTCCCGACGGATCTGGCCTCTGATGACGGGAATGCCACGGCTGATGTTGCAGGTCTTGAAAGTCTCTCCTTTGATGACCTGAGCGCCGACAGCAATACACCGACTGACCTGCCAACCGATGATGGCTTGGACTCTCTGACTGAAGATCCCATGATGGATCTGAGCCTAGACCCTCCCGAAGCGTCGGCTGGTGGTGTGGACAACGGCTCTGAGTTCAGCCTTGAGGAGCTTCAGATTGAGGATGCTCCGGGCGATGACGTGGGCCAGGATCCTGAAATGGATGCCCTTGCCATGGAATCCATCGATGACTTTGATTCCAACCTGTGGGAGGAGGCTTCAGCCGAAGCACCTGCGGCCGCACAACAGCCCCAACGCGTCTCGCGATCGCTCGAAAGTCTCTTTGCTGCTGATGAGTCCCAGGGCGATTCCCAAGGGGCAGGCGAAGAGAAGGCCGAGAATGGAGCAGACCCGCTCTCAGCTCTCTTTAGTGACACCTCCCTGGATGATTTGGAGGGCTTGGACAGCAGCTCCAGCAACGGCAGTAGCGATAACAGCGTTGAACAAAACCCCTTCGAGATTGACAGTCTCGAAAATGACCCCTTTGCGGACCTAATGGTGGACGAATAGGAATCTGCGGGTAAGGATTTGCGAACAAAGGGCTGAATGGATTTCCATTCAGCCCTTTGTTTTTGCCTGATTTACCTCTAAAACTTCAGGATTAATTTAGGATTGATCTCGCGTAAACAAGCGTAAAGCAAATTGATTTACAGAGAGATTTTCAGTGTGTTAGGGTGAAGTGCCTCAAAAAAGGGGCCATAAAGATTCGGTTTCGGTTCCGATTTGTTTGCGTCAAGATTTGATTCAAAGTTGGCAGGGCAGTCATCTTACGTAGCACTGTTCACCGCATTGATACGCGGGTATGCTTCCTCGGAACGGCTTACTGAAGTCTGGTTTCAATCGTCTTTCTACAACTGAACACGAGAGTATGAGTCAACAAGTTCTCCATCCGATGGTGAAGCTCCAGCGTCATGTGCGATCGCTCGTGGAGTCCGGCGTCCTTAAGCCCACCGATGGTGTTTGGAAGATCGCGTTTCTTTATCAGGACAAATGGGATTTCTGGAAACAAGAATTGGAGGCTTTTGAGTTTTCCATGAAAGACCCTGTGAGTGAATTGCTGAGCGTTCAGCAATGGGACGAAGATTAGGCACATTTCGGAACCCAAGCTTCCGAGGTATTGAGGTTCAAAAGGTTGAGAGCTAAACGCAAAAAAGAGAGACTCCTAGGAGCCTCTCTTTTTTGCTGGAATGTTTCTAAAGAAACAGGCGCGATAAACAGGTGCGATTAAAGCTTGTCGCTGTTAGAAGGAACTAGAGCGAAGGCTGCTTTTCATGCCATTGAGTCGCCTGTTCGTAGGCGTAGGCCGTGTGGAGCACCTGATCTTCCCGCAGCACATTACCAATGATCTGTAGACCAATCGGCAACCCTTTCTGATCAAAACCACAGGGCAGGCTAAGGCCCGGCAATCCTGCTAGGTTGACCGGAATGGTCATCAAATCCGAGAGATACATGCTGAGTGGATCATCGGTTTTTTCCCCAGCCTTAAACGCCGTTGTCGGTGAGGTGGGACAAACCAAGACATCCACTGACTCAAATGCCGCTTCAAAATCCTGTTTAATCAGCGTTCTGACCTTTTGTGCCTTGAGGTAATAGGCGTCATAGTAGCCCGCGGACAAAGCATAGGTGCCGATCATGATGCGACGCTTGACCTCAGCCCCAAAGCCTTCGGCTCGGGTTTGGGTATACATATTGATCAAGTTGTTCGAGTCCGGTTTACGGAACCCATACTTGACGCCATCATAGCGAGCCAGATTGGCTGAGGCTTCGGAGGGCGCAATGATGTAGTAGGTCGGTAGGCCGTAGCGGAAACGGGGACAGGAAATCTCTTGGATTTCGGCACCCAGTTCCTTGAGCTGGGCGATCGCCGTCTCAACCACCCCTTTCACTTCATCGTCCAATCCCTCGCCAAAGGTTTCGGTGATGACGCCAACTTTCACGCCCTTCAAGTCTGGCTTGAGGTATTGGGTGTAGTCAGGAACATCAACCTTCAAACTGGTGGAGTCCTGGGGGTCATAGCCCGCGATCGCCCCCAACAGAATGGCCGTATCTTCCACCGACCGACTGAAGGGACCAATTTGGTCCAGGGAAGAGGCATAGGCCACCAATCCGTAACGCGACACAAGGCCATAGGTTGGCTTGAGGCCCACTACGCCACAAAGCCCCGCGGGCTGGCGAATCGAGCCCCCGGTGTCAGAGCCCAGAGAGACCACACATTGTCCCCCCGCCACCGCAGCCGCGGACCCTCCGGAGGAGCCCCCGGGAACCCGATCAAGGTCCCAAGGGTTCGCTGTCACCTGATAGGCAGAGTTCTCCGTAGAACTACCCATGGCAAACTCATCCAAATTGGTCTTGCCCACCATGACCGCGCCAGACTCGGCTAAACGTCCGGTCACTGTGGACTCAAAGGGCGGAATGAAATTCTCTAGGATCTTGGAACCACAGGTCGTCGGAATGCCCTGGGTACACATGTTGTCCTTGATGCCGATGGGAATGCCAGCCAGAAGACCAATGTCCTCACCGGCTGAAATCTTGGCATCCACCTGCTTGGCCTGGGCTAAGGCATGCTCCTCCGTCAGCCTCAGAAAGCTGCGCAGCTTAGGCTCCAGCTCTTTGGTTCGCTGGAGGGCTTCTTGGGCGATTTCGATCGCCGAGCGATCTTTATTAATGAGCTGCTGGTGCAGGTCACGGATGGATACCATGCAACTGAACGATTTTTCTCTCAACGGCACCAACCAGTATAGTTTGGGGTCGCCCCCCTTGCGGCACCGAACTCCCTTGGCTAGGGGACAATGTCAGCGGAGGCCTTCGCGGTGGTTCCATCTAAGCCAAATTGCTCAGGTAAATCATAGACATGCGTTCTTCAATACCCCCTTTTACGAACTCTCAAATTGTGGTATCGCATTAGTGGCTCATATGCCTACGACTATTGGCAGGTTCTGAAGCAAATCAGAATGAGCGATTTGGCGGATGCGCACTTCAATCGGAAAAGTAAGAATAGTGTCATATCGGTTAGCTGTGATATTCCCTGTGACGGGCGATCGCTAGTGTGGTTTAGGCCACAGTGGCGGTCGCCTTTTGCTATGGGCGGGTTTTCCAGCGCTTTCGAACGCGTTTTCTGCGGAGCCCAAGAGAGGAGCATCAAAGGAAGAGACGTTTCGCCGTAAAATAGCAAAGCTTATACAGCAAGAAAACACAGCACCAAGGGCGCCCAGCGAACGATGAAGAAGCTGATTCGAGGATTGCAACAGTTCCAGGAAAGCCGCTTTGACGAATATCGTGGTCTCTTCGAGCAGCTCGCCCACGGCCAAAAGCCGAAGGTTCTCTTCATTACCTGCTCTGACTCTCGCATTGTCCCGAATCTCCTGACCCAGACCGAACCGGGCGAGATTTTTGTCATTCGTAATGCGGGCAACATTGTGCCTCCCTACGGTGCAGCCAATGGCGGTGAAGGTGCCACCATCGAATACGCCATCCACGCCCTCGGCATTGAACAGGTCGTCATTTGCGGCCATTCCCACTGCGGAGCGATGAAAGGGCTGTTAAAGCTCAAGAAAATTCAGGACTCGATGCCCCTGGTGTGTGAGTGGTTGGAGCATGCTGCTGGAACGTTGCGGGTTTTGCAGGACAGCTACTCCCATCTGGAGGGTGAAGATTTAATTGAAACCGCCGTAGCGGAAAATATCCTCACCCAGATTCGCAATCTCAAGACCTACCCGGTGATTCACTCCAGACTGCACCAGGGCAAAATGCAAATCTATGGCTGGATCTATGAGTTTGAGACAGGCCATGTTCTGTCCTATAACCCCGAAACCCATTGCTTCGATGCACCCTCCACTCGGTTGGTAGAGGATGAGCTGAGCGCCATTCGCCCTGGGCAATATGTCAGTACCGATGGGCCAACGGTCCATGGGTCTGCTCCAGCAGACAATGACAGGATTCGTGTCAATTCCCCTTGGTTGTCGCAGGAACAGTCGAATCGGATCTATCGCGGGTCCAGTACAGGGCGCTAGTCGGGTCCTAGGCGATTAGCGATTCAGGTAATCATGCCAGAGGATGCGGGCAGCGACGCTGCGCCAGGGTCGCCAGGGTTGGGCGATCGCCACCAGTTCTTCTCCCTTGGGACGATGGTCCAGTTGCTTGAGCCGCTGGGCTGCAATTTGCAGTGCCAAATCTCCCACGGGCCAAGCATCCGAGCGCCCCAGGGCCATCATCAAATAAATTTCAGCGGTCCAGGGGCCAATGCCTTTGAGCTGGCAGAGTTCGGTACGAACCGTATCGTCTGAATGCTGGGCAAGGCTCTCTAGGTCAAGGATGTCTTCCTCTAGGGCGAGGGCAAGTCCTTGGATATAGCGGGTTTTCTGACGACTGAACCCAAGGCGTTTGAGTTGATCTGGGTGGTATCTCAGTAAATTCTCGGAGGTGAGCACCCGGTTCTGCTGGGCCAGGTCAGCGTTAAGGCGATCGAACGTGGCTTTGGCAGAGGCGATGGAAACCTGTTGCTCCAAAATAATGTGAACCAGCGTGGGAAAACCGGGGGGACGCAGCCAAAGATGGGTGAGCGGTCCGTGGCGATTCATAATCGCAGCGAGACCAGGGTCGCGATCGCACAACCAAGCAACGCCTGCTTGCAGGGTTGTTTCGTTGATGATGGTTCCCTGGGTCTTCGTCATCTCTGCGCCTGTCATCTCTGCGCCTGATTCACTCCTTCAATAATCGTTAAAAAACGCAGCGATCGCCCCCGTCTCTCCCGTAAAGTCAAAAAACGTTTACAAGTGCTGGCTGGGCGACCTCATGACTGTTGCGATCGACGAAACAACGCAGAGCGAACAAGACAAAATCAAACCCGATTGGGCCGGTGACGATCTCCTCTCTCGCTTCGTCAACTTGCTGATCAACACGAAGCCGATCTACAGCATCATGAAAGGCCAAGCGCGGCGGGTCATTATTAAAACCGCTGAGAAGAATGGCATTCCCTGGCGGGAAAACTACAAGGCGTTGGAAAAGGCGGTCACTGCCAATGGCCTAGAGCAAACCCTGGCCCAAGCCACGAACCCCGACCTCACCTACCCTGGCTATTACCAAGTTCCGTTCCACGCCTACGACCAAGGCAATCTCTGCTGGCCTGCGGCCTTTGAGGCGGGCTCTGCGACCTACGCGATGCCCCTGCGGGTTTGGCCCGAGGAGGAGATGACCTGGCAAGCGGCCCAGGATCGTCTGCGTGCTACTTTTCATGCGGTGTTGGCTGAGCATGGTCCGCAAACGGTCACCGATATTTTGGATATTGGTTGCTCGGTTGGTATTTCAACTCGCACGCTGCACGATTACTACGCCCAGAAAAATCCAGCGGTTCGTACGGTGGGTCTGGATTTATCGCCCCATATGTTGGCGATCGCGAAGATGGAAGATGAGGAGGGGGCGATCGCTGAATGGCTCCATGCCAAGGCGGAAGATAGCGGTTTGCCCGATGCTTCGTTTGATTTGATCACCCTGCAATTTGTCATCCACGAGTTGCCGCGCCACATCACAACGGAGATTTTTCAGGAGACTCAGCGGTTGCTGCGGTCTGGGGGGTGTTTGGCGATCGTGGACAACAATCCTAAGTCTCCTGTGATTCAGGGGTTGCCGCCTGCGCTGTTTACGTTGATGAAGAGTACGGAGCCTTGGAGCGATGACTATTACACGTTTGATGTGGAGGCGGCTTTGGAATCTGGTGGGTTTGACAATGTTGTGACGGTTGCCAGCGATCCGCGCCATCGCACGATTGTTGCGCATAAGCCGTAGCTTGATGTTTGTACAACTAATGCTTCCTAAATATCCACCACCAGCGTGGTTGTCATGTCTCAGACCTGGGTCTTCCGGAATCGAGTGCTCCCACAATTCTAGGTGGGGGCTGATTTTTGTTGTGAGAGTGGTGGTGGGTGGAGGCCGATTTTGAGGAGTGATTCACGGACACTGCGCAGCGTTCTGCCTAATCTCTGGTTTGGGGAATTAGGCTGAACTCTGGAAAAGCTCGCATAGGAGAAATACGTGAAGATTCGGTATGACATCCTAATTGGGGATCTTATGCACGGCTTGAGTCGGCCTAACGTATCGATTTGGGGAGTTAGGCTGACGAATTTCGGTATAACACCTTATATTCGGGGTGTTATGCGGAACTGAATCGGCATAACACCCTGATTTGGGTGGATAGGCAGAACACAATTCGGTATAGCACCCCCGCTGGGAGAGATAGGCTGACGAGGTTCAGCCTAATTAATAGTTAGGCACCTACTTGAAAACTCGTGTAGTGAATATGAGCACCACTGCGAAACAAGATGAGAAAGCATATCGGTTGCTTGAATATCCTGAAGAATATCCTGGACTTCTCGAACGCCGTGAATTTGATCGCAAACTCCTTTTGTTTCGCTATCCTTCGTTTGAAATAAATACATCTTGGTCTCTTTTTAATACTGATAAAACATTTTGGATAAGACGAATTGAGTGGGATCGTTCTAAGTGGTTTCCTTCTGAAGATGCTGAACCTTTCACTTTTGGCTGCGAAGTTTCCTGTTCATCAGAATTTGCAGAAAGTATTTTTTCATCATTATCTTCAATCGAATTTTGTCCACTTAAGCAACCAGAACTGATTGGGCTAGATGGAACCATTCATGGTATTAAAACTGGAAATCACTGGCTATCATGTTCTTTGCGTTGGTGGTACTTACCAACAGATGATTGGAAGCCTTTGGCTCAATGGTTTGATAAGTCTGTCAATATGTTCGAGCAAATTTTGCCGCAGAGTACTTGCAGAAGTATATAAAAAGTCCACAATGACCATATTTAAATTCGCCAATGCTATTCTAGTAGCTGTACTAGCCTAACAACGCCGTGCAAGGGACGCTCGATTCAAGCGATCAGTTGCGTTTTTTCAATTTTTGCTCGCGCTCCTGACGGCCACCGTTATGCAGCAAGCGTTACTCCCATGGAATTGCGAATCGCCACAATCACGGATGCAGAGGCAATTATCGCGTTCGATCACGTCGCGGCGTCCGAACCAGCACGTATCCAATTCATTTACCATCAAATCGAGTTGTCCGCGTGTTACGTTGCTGTCATTGATGCCAAGGTCGTGGCCTACGCCGTCCTGAACTATAAGTTCTACGACAATGGTTGGATCGAAATGCTCTATGTCCATCCGGAATTCCGGCGTCAAGGAATCGGTTCCGCATTGCTTCACCATTTGGTCAACGAATGCCGCACACCCAAACTGTTTACATCGACGAATCAATCCAATTTCCCGATGCAGCGACTGTTCGCAATGCTGGAATTTGATCGAAGTGGCTTCATCGAAAACCTTGACGAAGGCGATCCGGAACTGGTGTACTTCAAACGATTACGCGATAATGCGAACATAACAAACGGATGAACCGGAGCTGGGACAGCCGAGCTGGCTCGCTTCGCTCGTTCACGTCAACTCCGGTCCGGTTATCTTGAACGTTATATGTTCCAAAGTTAGTGGTTCGGAAGCCATTCATTGGCTCGATCTCGACAAAGCTGACGCCAATCTGTGCCAAATTAATATGACAGATACAACTTTTGGACCCAAAGGCTGGACACCAGACCGCATCGAAACGCTTGCGGGCAAGACCTTTGGCATCACTGGTGGAAATGCAGGAGCAGGATTTGAAGCATCACGCATCCTTTTAGCAAAAAACGCTAAGGTCGTGATGCTCAACCGCAACCCTGAAAAGTCAACAGCAGCCGTTGAAACGTTGAAACAAGAGTTCGGCGCGGATGCCGACGTGAACTTTGTTCGTATGGACCTTGCCGATCTGTCAAGCGTGCGCGAAGCGGCAAAAGAGGTGCTCCAGACCGTTCCCCGACTGGATGCACTCATCTGTAACGCCGCGATCGCGCAGGTGCCCACGCAGAAGTTCACTGGTGACGGATTCGAAAGCCAGCTTGGCACAAACCACTATGGCCATTTCGTCTTATGCGGGATGCTCTTTGATCGCATCGAAGAATCCAAAGGCCGGATCGTGGTCGTTGCAAGCCTTGGTTACAAGATGGGGCTCAAAACGATCCAGTTCGACGATATGAACTGGGACAAGAATTATCACCAGAACCGCACCTACTGTCACAGCAAACTGGCACAGATGATGTTTGCCTATGAGCTGCAAAACAAGGTCAAAGAAGCAAACAAGAATGTCAAAGTCTTTGTCTGTCACCCCGGATCATCAGCGACTTCGTTAATCAGCACCAGTGGCGGTATTAGAACACGAATGATGTGGTGGCTCATGTCCAAGTCGCCAATGGTTCAAACCGCCGAGAAAGGTGCCTATCCAGAACTGATGTGCGCCACCGAAGATAAGCTGGAACAGCGTGCCCTTTATGGGCCTACTGGTCGCATGGAAATGGTCGGTCCGGTTGGCAAGGGGACATTGGAACCCTATGCTGTTGACAAGCATGTCATGGTCAAGCTTTGGGATGTGTCTGAAAAGGCAACTGGATTTAGTTGGAGCTTCGCCAAGGGCCACACGAAACCGTGATCGGCACATAACAATGCAATGCACCGGAGCCGCGAATCCGGGCATTTTCAAATGGACAATCACTCGTCGCGGCCCGGTTATTTTGGTCGTTAGACGCCATGGAGTTGGTTACGCATGATTCAAATATTCGAATCAGAATGCTTAATCTGCCGACACTGGCTACCCACCAACATCGACGCCATTTTACTGTTTACTCTGACGAAGGAGGCTCTAAATAGGTCGATAATGGAAAACCCATCACCTACAACCAATGTAAGGAATGGTTGAGCGTCACAGAGCAGAACTACCTCAATCGAGGTTATGGCATGTTCACCTTAGACAACAAAACATCTCGTCAAACAACCACTTCTGTTCACTTCTTTTTCTTCTTACCCTTCTTCGATTTCTTCTTCGCAGCAGCCTTGCCTCCACCAAAGCCCTGGGTCTTTCGTGCCGAAGATTTAGTCGACTTAAACGGAGCCGAAGATTCAGATTTGCCCATGCCCAAAAGAGCAACCACCTCATTGAGACTGCGCTCCTTGCCATCGCTGATTTTCGCAAGCTGATCCAGATTTTTGCGAAGCGCCTTAATATGCTCAGGGACCTTTGCTTCCAACTCTTCCGGCGAAAAATCATCCCTGGACTTGAGCCCCAGCTCCACCTGAACCGAAGGCCAAGACCCCGTCACCCACTCATCCACAAACTCCCGACGAAACGCCTCCGCCATCAGCCCCGCAGCCTCTGTGGCCTCCAGATTCATCAGGCTGTTAATCAGTGACGAAACCAGCACATCTGAATCATCCTCCGTTTCGGCCTCATCGATAGACCTCTTTAATTGGTCCATCAAAAGTTGGACAGAGGCATCTCTAGAATCCGGATGGGCCTTGGCGATCGCCTCAACCGATCGCGCTGCCGTATCTCTCACCCACGTGTTCAGCTTCACATCAGCCATCGTTTCCTGGAGCTGAGGAAACGCACTGGGACCAATACGGGCAAACATCGGTGGCAGCGTTTCATGCAAACCATCATCATCGGGATATTTGGCCAGCAGGGTGAAGCCAATGCGAGGTGCTATTTCGGGGGCTAGCTGCGCGATCGCACAACAGGCTCGCAAATAGTAATCGTCTTCATAGGTCTCCCCCTCTGGCATGGGTTTTTCATCAAACGCGAGCTGTTCTAATTGGGATACATCGGCTGACGTTAGTTGGTACTGACCAACGTAGTCAAAACTAGCTAACTCCGGGTAGTTTGGCTCTTCATCAAGAAGAAGTCGTTTGACAGAATCGCTGTATGGCTGAGGCATTGCAGAGAGGGGAAGCAGAAGAAGATATTATCAATTCTAAGCGGCCATTCTCAATCGCTATCCGCTGTTCATGTTCATACAAGAAGTCTATTCGTAGAACTTTATTCATAGGGCAACGTCAGGACAAACTCAGTTTCTCCCGGCTTAGGAGCAGCCAAACGCAATTCCCCCCGGTGGGCCCGCGCAATTTCCCGCGAGAGGCTCAACCCCAGACCAACCCCCTCCACCTTGCTGGAATGGGCCGAGTCCGCCCGATAGAAACGCTCAAACAATCGGTTGCGGACCACGGGGGATAGGTCTGCCGAAGCATTGGTGACAGTTACCATGACAGTGCCGTTGCCCTGTTTTGCCCCAAGCCTGACCCAGCCCTCGGGGAGGTTGTACTTCACAGCATTGGTCGTCAAATTTTGCAGCACCTGCTGAAGCAAGTCTCGGTCCGCTCGCACAACAAGCTCAGGGTCAATGGCCGTTTCAACCCTGAGATGCGGCGCTAAAAGGTCCAAATCCTCCACGAGTTCTTTGAGCAGATAGGATAAATTCACCGCTTCAAACGTCAACCGCATTCGTCCTGCATCAGCTAAGGAAAGCAAGAGCAACTTGCGCAAAATGCCGCCGAGATGACTGACCTCCTCCAGCATATGGC
Source organism: uncultured Pseudanabaenaceae cyanobacterium (assembly GCA_938017515.1). Classification (GTDB taxonomy): domain Bacteria; phylum Cyanobacteriota; class Cyanobacteriia; order PCC-9006; family JAAUQQ01; genus JAAUOP01. The sequence continues at coordinate 9,250 of CALIJJ010000007.1, read as the reverse complement.
CCAAATACTGCTGTAATTGTGACTCCGTCTCAGCTTGCTGAAGGGCTCGTTCCAGTTGCCCCTGCAATACAGCCAGGGGAGTCTTGAGTTCGTGGGCCGCATCAGCCGTAAAGCGCGAAGCCTGTAAAAAACTGCGCTCCAATCGTCCCAGCATCTGGTTAAACGACTGGACCAGCTCGACTAATTCACCATCGGTATCTTGCTGGCTCAGGCGCTGGCTCAGCCCTTGGGCCGTGATGCGGCGAATCGACGCATTGACCCGATAGAGAGGGCGTAGGGCTTGTCCTGCAATGAACCAAGCGCCCAATGCCACAAGGAGTAGAATGACCGGAATGATGATCAGGCCAATATTGCGAATGGGGGCCAGGGTGCGATCGAGAACCTTGAGATTGATGGCGATCGCCACCTGCTGCCCGGATTGATTGAGATGCCCCACCAGCCATTGACCCGCAAAATTTCGGTGTTTTTCCAACCGTGATGTTTGAGTTGCAGGAGCCTGGGAAGAGGGTTGTTCTCGATTCTGGGTAATTAGCACCTGAGAGAACAACAGAGCATTGGGCTGGATCTGAGCGAGGGTTCCTGTCACCGGAAGACTGGAGCGTCCTCCCCCTCTGCCACCGCCGCCTCTGCCACCGCCTCTGCCGCCGCCTCGTGAACCTCCTCCCCTAGAACCGCCGCCTCTCGAACCGCTGCCCCGCGAGCCTCCGCTAGAACCGTTATTTTCAGATGATCCTCCAGAATTAGAATCTCCCTGGCTTGAATTTCCCCCACGAGACTCTCCACCGTTAGAACCTTCTCCTCGGGCATCCCTATTGCCGGGAGCATTGGTGTTGGGGACGTTATTGCCGCGATCGCCCTCCCCCTCACGCCCCGAGTCAGCCCCTGGGCGGCCCTGAGCATCACCACTCGCCTCTCTATCACCGGGATTTCCCGCAGGAGAACCTAGATTTGATGGAGAATTGGGATTCGATGGCGAGCCTGGGCCGTCGGGGCCTTGATTACCGGATGCTGGCCCTTCTCCACGAGGGGGATTGCCTCCAGGAGCATCACGGTTTTGGTTGCCTGGGCCACTGCTGTCCGGGCCATTGCTATCTGGGCCATTGCTATCTGGGCCACGGTGAGATGCAGGGGCGGTTGGGTTCGCCCCATTCGGGGCTGGCGTTCCGTTTCTCGCTGCCGAGCTGTCCGGGCGATCGCCTGGATTTGGGGAAGGCTGCCCAGGGCTTGTGCCTGGAATGTTGCCGGTTTGTGTTCCTTGAGGAAGGCTTGGCTCCCTCTGATCTTGTGTGCCAAAGTCAACGATGCGAGGAATCTCGTCGAACGGATCTTCCTCTTGAAGCGTGCCCTCTTGAAACGTTCCCCCTGGCGGAGCGATGGGGTCAGGACTTACATCATCAGTTGTATTCTCAATTTCTCTCAAGTCGATATCGATCGGAGGGGATTCAAACAGCCGCAACTGCGGGGAAGCGGGCTGAACAGGGGGACGTTGGGGCAGTGGGAAATCCTGAGGCTCCGCCAACGGTAGGCCAGAGTCTGAGCTAGGGGTCGGGGCAGCGGGAGCTGCAAGGGGCGCAGCAGGCTGTTCTCGGTTCAGCACCGGGGTCAACAATTCTGACCCCAGCGGTCCTGGGTCTGTCAATGCTGGACCCAGAACGGGAAAAGCGTCATTCGCTTTGGGGATGGTGCGAGGAGCTGGTGAGTCTTTGGCAATTTCAGGCAGATTAATCCCAACAGGCCAGTGCTCAGATTGGTAAACCGTTCCGTTAGCATCGGTGACCTTGAGCGCGATCCAGTCCGCTTCATCTGCATCAAACAGCGCGGCTGACGATTGATCATAGGCCCGCCAATCGCTTGGGGGACGGGCAACCATCCCCTCTTGTAAGAGCTGAGCCCTGAGCGTTTCGCCCAGCTCTTGAATGTTGGCTTCGCGAATCAAAAACCAGGCCGTCAAGCCAAAGCCAACGACAGCTGTACCGGCTAAGCCCACCGCAAGCAGGGCAATGCGCAGTCGGAACGATTGAAAACTCAAGCGATCGCGCCAACTGCCCCCCTTCCAATGCCGAGAATATTGCGTCATCAACTCTCTGCCTTGCGAAATCGGTAGCCAACACCCCGCACGCTCTCAATCCAGCGCTCACTGGCTAACGGCTCAATCTTTTTGCGAATGCGCTGGATACAGACATCGACGACGTTGGTGCTGGGGTTGAAGTCGTAGCCCCAGACATGCTCCAGAATTTGAGTGCGGGTGAAGACACGACCGGGCGATCGCATCAAATACTCCAACAAATTAAACTCCCGCGAGGTCAGCTCTACGGTTTGCTCACTGCAAGCGGCCTCCCGAGTAATCCGGTCCAGCTTGAGCGGACCCACCTGCAATAGGTTTTGACGTTCCCCAGACACACGACGCACCACCGCATGGATCCGAGCCACCAGTTCTTCCACAAAAAAGGGCTTGGCGAGGTAATCATCTGCCCCCAGGTTGAGCCCCTGGAGGCGATCGTCCAATTCATTCCGGGCTGTCAGCAAAATCACAGGGGTATTGCGACCCTCGTGCCGCAGTCCCTTCAAAATGGCCAAGCCGTCTTTTCCTGGCACCATGATGTCCAGGACGATCACATCGTATTCCTGGTCTAGGGCACGGGCATAGCCCTCATTGCCATTGTCATGGTGCTCGACAACAAACCCCTGTTCCTTAAGACCCGCACAGACAAAGTCAGCGATCTTGGCTTCATCTTCAACATAGAGGATGTTCATGGAGAGCGGTTGGGGTTGCGGTCTGGCTATGGGCTGCGGTCTGGCCATGGATTGCGGTCTGGCAATGCACAGGGCCATGTCCCATTGAAGCAGATTCAACCCGGCTACCCGGTTACAAATGTGTAATTAAAGACGTTGTTCATGGGTAATTTTGGGGCGATTAACTCGGAACTGTAGATGATAGTCCGTGAGGGTTAAGCATGAGATTTGGTCGTAACTTTCAGCCTGGAGCTGGCAGAAATTCAGATAACAACCCAGGCCAAGGCCCACGCCCCGAGCAGCCAGAATTGGCTCGCCCCGAGAACAGAGAACGCCCCGGCAGTGAGGTGAGCGATAGTCCAGAACTCATTCTGGATTCTGAAACCCAACTGGTAACCGTCGATGATGATTCTCCCAGTATTTCCGTGCTGTGGGATCGGGCTGTGCAGCAGACCGTGATCAACGAGTCCCCCGGCCCCACGGTTGCTTCTCGTGCCTACGGCATTGTGCATACCGCCATGTTTGATGCCTGGGCGGCCTATGACCCCGATGCGATCGCCACCCAGCTCGGCGACGACCTCCAGCAGGAGACCTCGGAGAACACAGTTGCCAACAAAACTGAGGCCATGAGCGTCAGAGCCCTTCCTCGTGGAAGGTGTAGAGGCAACGGTTGATCGAGAGACCAAGACCATCACCCTCGCGGATGGCACCGAACTGGCCATCACCCAAGATCTGATTGGCTCCGTCATCAACCCTGAATTCATCGCCCAGGCAGAGCAGGTGATTGAAGCCAGTGCCAATCTGACCGATGAGCAAAAGCTGATTGCCGAGTTCTGGGAAGACGGCGGTGGCACCTCCTTCCCGCCGGGCACCTGGATGACCTTCGGCCAGTATGTCTCCGCCCGCGATGACCACAGCCTCGATACCGATGCGCAGATGTTCTTTGTCCTGGGCAATGCCGTGTTTGACGCGGGCGTTGCCACCTGGGAAGCCAAGACCTACTACGACTACGCCCGCCCCGTGACCACGATTCGAGAGTTGGGTGAGTTGGGCCTGGTGGGTGAATATGACGAAGCGCTCGGGGGCTATGCCATTGAAGCCTGGGGTGGTCCTGGCGAGGGAACGGAGACCATCCTGGCGACGGACTTTTTGACCTACCAAACCCCAGGCTCCGATCCCTCGCCTCCGTTTGCGGAATACACCTCCGGCCACAGCTCCTTTGGCGCCTCTGGAGCCGAGATCCTCAAGCTGTTCACCGGCAGCGATTCCTTTGGAGGATCGGTCAGCTTTGAGGCGGGGGATTCCCGATTTGAACCGGGCGTTACCCCCACAGATACAACCACCCTCGCCTGGGACAGCTTCACGGAAGCGGCTGATGAAGCCGGACTATCGCGCATCTATGGCGGCATTCACTTTGAGGATGGCGCTTTGAATGGTCGCGCCTTAGGCCGTGAGGTGGGTCATGCGGTGTTGGATCAGGCGCTGTTTTATATTAATGGCGGCGAGGCGGTGAACTCGGTTACGGGCACTGAGACCCAGGACAGTTTGACCGGCACCATTGGGGACGATCGCATGGTTGCCCTGGCTGGCAATGACGAGGTTTCCGGGGGCGAAGGCAATGACCGACTGCTGGGGGGTGAGGGCAGCGATCGCCTCTTCGGTGACCAGGGGCAAGACACCCTGGACGGGGGCAATGGTCAGGATTTCCTGGATGGGGGCAGTGAAAATGATGTGCTCTTGGGAGGAGACGGTGGCGATCGCCTCCTGGGCGGCAGTGGCGATGATTGGTTGCTGGGCGAAGCAGGCAACGATGTTCTTACGGGGGGACAGGGGCAAGATGGCTTTGTCCTTCATCGCGGCAGCGGCACCGACACTATCCTAGATTTCACCGTCGGTACTGATTTCATCACCCTACTGGATGACACCCTGACCTTTGATTCCCTCGACATTATTCAGCAGGGCAATCGTTCCGTGCTGGGCATTGCAGCCACGGGGGAGTCCCTCGGCATTGTCCAAAATGTACAGGTTAGCCTGCTCACAAGCGACCAGTTTGTGTTTGCATCTAACTTCGCCGAAGCAACAGCGTTGCGCGAGCAAGTGTTGGTGTAGTCCACCCACTGACGACTGAGAAGCACTGACGATTGAAGATCATGTATTGATTCGAAAGGGAAATTGATTCGAAAGGGAAATTGATTCGAAAGGGCATCGCATGCAGCGACTCAAGCCTCTGATTTCTCTCCTTGTTTTCTAGGGGCCGAGAATACCGGCCCCTAGCTTTGACTGGAGCTAGGCGAGCCTTAAAACTGTGTGTTGAATCCTGCCCGTTGAACCAGGTTGCTATCAAGTTGGCATCAGGTTGGTAACAGAGCTAAAAGATTGGCAGATTCCTCTGCTCAACCGCCACCTGTCAGTGTAGGCTACCCTAGAGAACGGCCCAAAGCCCCCACCATCGAAACCGAAGGATTCCCGCCCATGCGACTGTCCCAGATGCTCCTCGTCACTCTGCGCGAAGATCCCGCAGAGGCAGAAATCCCCAGCCATAAGCTGCTGGTGAGGGCTGGCTATATTCGCCGGATCGGTAGCGGGATTTATGCCTATTTGCCGCTGATGTGGCGGGTGCTGCGCAAGGTGTCCCAGATTGTCCGTGAAGAGATGGACAAGACCGGCGCACTAGAGTGCATGTTGCCCCAGATTCAGCCTGCGGAGCTGTGGCAGGAGTCAGGCCGCTGGGACATGTATACCAAGGCTGAGGGCATTATGTTCACCCTCACCGATCGCCAGGGTCGCGAAATTGGCCTAGGACCCACCCACGAGGAAGTGATTACCGCAGTGGCCCGCGACCTGATCGGCTCCTACCGACAGTTGCCGGTCAATCTGTACCAAATCCAATCCAAATTCCGCGACGAAATCCGCCCCCGCTTCGGCCTCATGCGCGGACGCGAGTTCATCATGAAGGATGCCTACTCCTTCCACACCAATGAGGAAAGCCTGCGGGAAACCTACGCCCAGATGGACCAGGCCTATACCAATATGTTCACCCGCTGCGGCCTCAAGTTCCGTCCGGTGCAGGCGGACTCCGGGGCCATTGGTGGTTCGGCTTCCCAGGAATTCATGATCCTGGCGGAAGCGGGTGAAGACGAAATTCTTTACACCGATGACAATCAGTATTCGGCCAATGTTGAGAAAGCAACTTCGCTGCCCGTCGATGCTGAGCCATCTAGCTTCGACAAGTACGAGAAACTAGAGACGCCCAACACGCCGACGATCGCCTCCCTGGCCGAATTCCTCAAGTGCTCCCCCACGCAAATCGTCAAGAATGTCCTCTACCAAGCGGTCTACGACAACGGCATGACGGTGCTGGTGCTGGTGAGCATTCGCGGCGACCAGGATGTGAACGAGGTCAAGATCACCAACGAACTGACCCGCCAAGCCAAGAACTACGACGCCACGACGCTGATTGCGCTCACCGTCCCCGACGAAGAGGCCCAGCAGAAATGGGCCGCGAAGCCCTTGCCCTTGGGCTACATCGCGCCGAACTTGGGAGATGACTACATCGCCAAGGCCAAGGACATCGCGCCGAAGTTTTTGCGCATCGCTGACCCCACCGCAGCTGAACTGAAGAACTTTGTCACGGGGTCCAACGAAAGCGGTTTCCACACCGTCGGCGGCAACTGGGGCGCTGAGTTTGAACTGCCTGAGGTTCAGTTGGATCTGCGCATTGCCATGGCGGGCGATCGCGCCTCCCATGACCCAAGCCAAACCCTCCAAACGGCCCGTGGCATCGAAGCCGGTCACATCTTCCAGCTTGGTCTTAAGTACTCCAAGGCCATGGGCGCAGACTTCATGGATGAGGACGGTAAGCCCAAGCCGCTGTGGATGGGTTGCTACGGCGTCGGCGTTTCCCGGGTGGCCCAGGCTGCGGTGGAGCAGTCCCACGATGAAAACGGGATTATTTGGCCCGTGGCGATCGCCCCCTACCACGCCATCATCGTCGTCCCCAACATCAAGGATGCCGACACCATGGCCGCTGCGGAGAAGCTCTACGGGGAAATGAACGCCGCAGGCATCGAAACGATTCTGGATGACCGTCCGGGTCGGGCCGGGGTGAAGTTTAAGGATGCGGAGTTGATTGGGATTCCCTACCGGGTTGTGACGGGGCGATCGCTCAAGGACGGCAAAGTCGAAGTGGTGCAGCGGGCCAATGGCGAGAAGCAAGAGATTGCGATCGCGGAGGTCATTGCGACGATTCAGGGCTGGATCACAGAAGCACTCCACTGACAGGGGCGGGCGAGCGTGATCGGGCGTTTGGCTCATCAGACTCATCCAATCGCTTTACCCAGCCACCTGAGCGCAGGAGAATAGAGATCTCCCGGAGGAACAAGTTTGCCTCGGGGAAGTCTTTGAATGGGTAGACCCAATTTAGAGACTGCCCGTATTGGTGCTGAAATTCAATGCCGCCCAGAGACGGGCGATGTTGAAGTGGGCAAAATCTCTAGACCGCCTCTGTTCGCGATTGAGAATTTGATGCCTAAGCCATCTGCGATAACTGTCCTCAGATTTCTGGCTGCCTCCCTAGCGTTGCCGATTATCGCGTTCGCCCCAATCGTTCAAAACACCCTGGCTGAATTAGCGCTCACTCCCAACCCTGATTTCCAAACGTCATCGAATCAGGCGCCGAATCAAGCGTCACTGAATCAGGCGTCATCAGAGCAGCCTGTTTGCAAAGTCATCAACGTTGATAACCTGCCATCAACGCCAAACAAATTTCTCAATATTCCCGTTGGTCAGCCCTACCCCATCGATCGCAGCCTGTCTTCTGCCACTGCCAAGGCTTCATCCAATCCGTCCCCTATTACGCTCAGAACGGGTCCTGGTGAGCACTATGCCCCCGCTTCCTCGCCTTCCCTCAGTGCTGGCGAAGCTCTGACCGTGACCTTTCATGCGTTTACGCGGGACTGTCATAGCTGGTACCGCGTTGAGAACAGTACGGGGCCGTTGGGGTGGATTGCCCAAGACAACATCACACTCCTGGGTGACACCCTGACCCGCTAGGGACTTTGGCGTGTGCCAGACGTTAGGACTTCATAGGATTAGCAGAAAAACGCTGGGTTATCCGTTGGGTCATCTGAACCAGGGGCGATCGCAAAGCGGGATAAATCTTCAGTTCCAACACATAGGAAAACCCAAGCATCAGTCCCATGTAGCCCAACCATTCCAAAGCCGTGTTATTCAAAAAGCTGAGATACTTCGCCTTGACCACCAAATCGTAATGGCTGATATAGGCCACATAGGAGATGGGAGCTAAAGCTGCAAAGGGTTTCACCAGCGGGTCAAAGCCGATCCAGTTCAGCTTGCGCCACAGCATTGCAGCCAGCGGAATGATGATGGCAAAGGCAAAGTGACGCAGTTCTAAGACGGGATGGATACCAAACTGCAAGGCATTCCCCTGCATCCGATAGACCCAGCAGTCCCCCAATAGAATGGTGGAAGAGAGGGCCAGACTGGCCATGGGGAGGGCGATCGCCCGAGGGGTAATGGCTCGCTCCTCGCGGTAGAGGCGCGAAAGAAACACACCCAACCACCACACCGAAAGGTACATCAGCACGCGCAGAATGGCGTTGGGATGCAATGCATAGAGCAACGTACTGACAACGCCCAATCCAAAGACGATCTTGCTCTGCTGCTGGGGAGCCTTGATAAACCTCACCAGCGGATAGAACAACATGTAGAACCACCATTCATAGGACAGCGACCACAGAGGCGAATTGCCCATGTAGGGCTTGGCTAGCACAGCAGGCTTGAGCGAAGCCATGTCTTGCAACATGAATAGGTTCTGAACCAGATTCTTCCAATCAGGATTCACAAATCCAGCCTGAGAGGCACTGACGGATAAATAACCCAATAGAAAAACAAAGAGCAGTGGAATATAGAGCCGAAAGAATCGCTTTTGGAAATACGTCGAGAAGGACTTGTCTTTGCCTCGAGAAAAGGAGTAATCAATGACAAATCCCGATAGCAAGAAGAATAAGATAACGGCCTCTTGACCGAACTTTAGCAAAATTCCAAGGTTCACCCCACCCAGGGAGACCTCGTGGGGAATCGAGTGGTGAAGGATGACGTAGAGGGCGGCGAGGCCTCTGACGGCTTCGAGCTTATATAACTTCAAGGTTCAGGATATCTCGGCGTTAGGGTCAGTTAGGGATAGGAGAGCTCCACGGAAAAGGATAGATGCGGGATCAGTTTTATCCCTTGAGCTTCACCCTATTAAGTGTTCCCAAAAGCGAGTGTCAGAACGAGAAGAAAATACCAGCGATGAAATCCTTGTTCGTGGGTGAAGAATGAGCTTTCCATGCCGTATTGATCAATCTTTTTACACTAACGGTAGTCAATCATTCCAGACTGAAATTTTAGACTGATGACGTCAAGGCCCAATAGGCCTCTTGCACGAACCTGACAGCCGCCCCCATCCCCCGACCCCCTTGCCTTCAATTCTGGGGTAAGGGGATTCAAAAGCCCC
>CALIJJ010000006.1 GCA_938017515.1 uncultured Pseudanabaenaceae cyanobacterium | reverse complement strand
ATCAAATACGTAGATAGGACGATCTTCAAGGTATGCCGTAAGCAGTGCTAAGCGTTTGCGTTGACCCTGAGATAACGATGTAGTAGAAAGCTTCCCATTCTCAATTGAGACCTTATTCCTTAAGCATAGCTGTGTCAGGTAATAGTCAGCTTGCTGATCAGAATGAGGATCATGTATGCCGAGAAGACTTTTGAAGAGATGAAAATCAGAGAATACTACAGAGAACATTTGGCGATAAGACTCTCTATTCTTATCTGTGATGCGATGAGCATCCAGTTGGATTTCACCTACTTCCGGGGTGTATAGGCCTGTTAGCGTCTTAACTAAGGTTGACTTTCCGCTGCCATTCCCTCCAACAATAAATATAATTTCACCGGTTCTAAACTCTAAATCCAGTGGACCCAAAGAAAATTGGGTATCACCTTGGTCGCTTGGATAACGATGAAATACACCACGTAGCGTTAGATAGTCCCAACTAGTAGGAAGCATTGCGACATCACCGAGAGGGATAGCCTTAGCTGATGCATCAAGAGAAATACCAAGCTCCTCGATCTTTCTTATGGAAATATCTGCCTGCGCTAGTTGGGGCAATCCACCCAAAATCCCCTGTAAAGGGGAGATCATAAAAATAACAGTGAGGGCATAACTTGACAATGTCGCACTTGATAAATCGATAGGAAGCGGCGCAAAGGCAAAAATCCCAATTGGAATGAAGAAAAGCAATAGCCCCCAACTTCCAGATATTGCCAGCCAATCATTAGCAGAAACGTGGTGAGAGCTGAGTTCCCCTGCCGATGCCTTCAAGCCATCTTGTAAAAAATCTCGGCGTCGCTTTCGATGTAGTTTCAACTCTTTTATCCCCTGGATCAGCGTTCCAAAATTTTCAAAGAGTTTGTCCGAAACCTTCCTTGCCAACCTCAATCGTTTCCAACCAGGCTGAGCAAGTAGATGATAGCTGTAACTGCCAAGTAATAAAAATGCTATTCCTGCAAATGAGAATGATGGAACTAATCGATTCAGGTAAACGCAACATCCAGCGAGAATCGCAACGTTTATAAAAAGTCTTGAGACAGAATAGGACGCAAAGCCAATAGAAGCAACATCACTGACAAGGGATGACATCAGACGTTCTCTGCCGACTTCTTCAATAAATTTAAGGGGAGAGCTTAAGATTTGTTGACTAAGTTGTAAGCGTAGACGAAAGATTATGCGCTGAACCACTCGACCGACAAGCATTTGGGATGAGACAGATGAGAAGAGTAATAGTAGACAAAGAACAATGAAAGCTGGTGACAGTGATCGACCTAAGCTATCGGGCTGGGCAAAAGCATAGTTGAGTACTGCAATCAATCCAGCACTAGAAAAGCCACTGATCAAGCCTGAAATGACAGACAGAATCATCATAGTGGCATCATTCTTCAAGAGAAGATAGATAAGCTTCATAAGTCCATCTTCCTAAATTCAAAGTGAAGCTAGAGAGTCAACTGAATCATCTTTACCCTTGTAAGGTTTATACTCTGCCATTCGAATTGACCAAGCATCCTCAAACTCATACACAATCTCTCTCCATTTAATACGATTAAGATTTTGCGTCAACAACGTTGTTAAGCTGCAGACAACAACACACAAAGGAACAGCCAAAATGAAGCGAGTTTGGTATAAAAATGAGCTTGAGCCGACAATCTCACCATTAGCTTCTAGAGTTTGATGAATATTCCTTCGGATTAGTATCAGCATCCAAAACAAACTGACAGTCTCTGAGACTTGAATGGATACAAGAGACATCGCAATCATCCATTTCTGGGAGAACACCGCAAGATAAAAAGCGACGACTCCAATAAGGCTTAGGAGAATATTAACTGCACAGAGAGCAAATAATCGAGGCCATTTAGGATGATATAGACGAACAAAAAGCGATTGGCGTTGAGACCACTGTAAGAATCCAGCTAAATCACAACTCTCACGGTTGACGAGAAAGAGGGACGGTATGTGTTCAATCCGCAACCCCCTCAAGGCCATTGAGCGACTGATCGGTGCATCTTCAACCAGTGCATTTTCCCATAAGCTAATGAGTCCACTTTCATGCAGGGTTTCAACCCTGAGAGCAAACGTTCCTCCCCAAGGAATCTGCAAGAATTGCATCATGATTGTTGCCGAGTAATTCCAGAGATGTCGTACCAATGATCCATGCTGAGAGTCCGTGGGCAAATACCATCGGTAGCCTGAAGTCACTCCAATTTCAGGGTTACCAAGAGGGGTGACTAACTCTCGCAACCAGGTTGATTCAGGAATCGCATCAGCATCAATGAAAGCGACAATCTCACAATCAGAATCAAGCTGATTGATAGCCTGCAAAATAGAACTGCACTTTAGCGATCGCTGCGTGCTTTTATCCCTCAATATACTAAGGTTGTATTGAATTTTCTGCGGGTTCCGCTCTAAAAACTGAGTAACATAGTCCCAAGCAGGATCGTCCTGGTGATCCACAACAATCTGAACCTTGTAGCTAGGGTAATCTTGCTGAAACAGCCCCTCTAAGCAGCTATGCAGCAATGGGTCAGCACCACGTAGGCAAAGCACAACCGTAGCCTCGGGAAGAGTCTCGTATCCCGAAGGAGAAGTTGCTCTTGCTCGAAGATGTCCCAGGAAGCTTGATACACGAAATGCACGAAAAGTAGACCAAACGACCACGAGTAGCAACAAGACTACGACCAAATAATTCATCTAGTTAATGTCCGCGACAGTACCTAGTCATCCCTGAAATACTCCCTGAGCCTGAAAGTATTAGATGCCCAAGCCTCTGACTGAAGAGGGATCCAGCAGCTAACGTCAGAACTTCTTCATTAAGAAAGAACAAAGTAGTGGGTATTTGAACTACACCCACAAATCTAACGTCTCCTAGGTTTTACCAGGTGTTGAGTCTCTTCCTTGCAATTTTTTCTGCGATTTTACACGCTAAAATCTTTGTAGAGCAAGGCTTGATGAATTTTTTCAAGGACGACTATATAGGGCATATAGCCGAGCTATGGTCAATCAAGCTCCAATCAATCTGGACTTAATCAATTAACGGGAATCAACAGGTGGCATCAATATAATCCGAAGCAGGGAGTAATTACGTTATTTAACTTAGTCTTTATAATGCTTTATCCCCCCTGAACATGGTGCTTTATTACCCCTAGGCATGATGCTTTATTCCCCCTGAGCTGGATATCTCGCAGTATCGAATCATCCAATGCTTTTTCGGTATTTGAGCATTTGGTAAGAACCTTATCAAGAGTTCATGCATGGACAGTCTGTGCCGCACGTTCAAAACAACCTGCGAGACGATTCGCATCATTAATTCGCGACAGGCATCCCCCACCAGGCCAGACCATAGGCTTGGGACGGCTCATTTTTTTGATCGCGATACAGCACACGCAACTTATAGCGCCCGGTAGCGGGAATCTCCTTAAAAATGTGTTCAACGCTATCGACGGTACTCGTGGACGACCAGATGGCCTGGGCAACCTTGTCATCCTCGGCGCGCATGAGATAGAGGTCGAGATTGTTGAGACCGCGATCGCGAAACCGCTCCCCAATGTCGTATCGGTCATTGCGATTCACATCCACCAGCTCCACCCGTCGGTCCCAGGCGAGCGTCGCCGAGAAATAGCTGCCAGCTTGGAGCGGTTGAGCAATGGTGTAGTCCTGGTGGGGCAGGATAACCAGCGTCTCGGGAATGGCCCCCACCTGTCCATAATCCCAACCCTGAGCCGGGGCAGAGCGAGGCAGTTGCCGCCCAGCCATGAGCTGCTGATGGGCGCGTCTGGCATTGAGCTGCCCAGCGCCCATGAGCGGATCGAGGGGCATGATGCGGCTGTTGGCTGCTGGAGACTGCAGCCAATCGCGGTTATCTTGCCCCAAAATCGTCTTAGTCATGCCCAAGCGCAAACCCTGCCCATTGTCCTGCAGCTTATCCGCAGAGTTCAGCAAGATAGCCTTCATGACCTCATGACGACGGGACGAGGTATCCGCAGACTGCATGAAAGATGGGCGAGAGGCTTGACCCACGCTGGGGTCGTTTTTTAGGGCTAGATTTTGACGAATGGTGCGATCGCCCGCCTCCTGCAACAGCGCCACCGTCGCCGTCACATGGGGGGCCGCAAAGCTGGTACCGCTGCTCTTTTCAGGATCACCATTGGGGCTAAGCACCCGAATATCGTTGCCCGGTGCCACCAAACTGACAGAGCTACGCCCGAGCATATTGCGCTCCTTGCCAATAAAGCGGTAGGCCAATGACGCCATCTCATCGCCCATATTGGCAAAATCAACCTTGCGAAAGCTCCCTTTCCAAAAACGGGTATAGGCCACCGTGACACCGTTGTACTGGTCCGTCGGAATCGGAATACCGCCTTTGCCCTGGTTCCCGGCCACAGCATAGAGCGTGTCATGCACCCGAGCAGACCAATCCAGGCACTGGGTCAACAAGGCATTGCCATCCAACTTGGCATTGACCCGTCGGTCCAATCGCAGGGATTCGCCAAAGCTGAGATTAATGGCACGGATATCGCCACCGTTTTGCTGGGCCACGTGGCTCAGAGTCAGACACTGCTCCGGTTGTTTGGCGCCCGTTCGCCGCGATCCCAACGCCGCTGAATAGAGCCGCGCCGCCGGTGCAATTCCCGTAAACATCTTGGACTGACTCACCATCAACGATGCGACGCTATGGGCATGGCTATCGACATGGGTGTTCTGACTGGCACTTTTATTGCGAAAGAAGAGACCCGCTAACGGCAACCCCATGCCTTGGGGGGCAACCTTCTTATCAAAGCCAAATAGACCGGGTCGCCCCGGCTCAACTTGACCGATTGCTATTTTTTTCCCGGTCAAATGATAGGGAGCATGGTGCAGTACATAGGCATCAATCCCGTCAGAGTCCATGGAGACCGGGGATTGTAAAGCTTGTACCCCTTGAAACGGGGCCAAAACCACCGCGCCAATTGTCAGGATAAAGAAACCATCAAACAGGTAAGAATGCCTACACATTTTGTTAAGCTTATTTGTATTCCAGGATGCAGTAGCAATTAGGAGCACCCGCCATGAGCCAATCTAAGAAGTCCACGGTTATTTCCCCTTCAATTCTATCGGCTGACTTCGGCCGTCTGGGTGAAGAAATCCGCGCGGTGGATAAAGCTGGCGCAGACTGGATTCATGTGGACGTCATGGATGGCCGTTTCGTCCCCAACATCACCATTGGTCCAATGATCGTTGATGCGGTTCGTCCTCACACCGAGAAGCCCTTGGACGTTCACCTGATGATCGTTGAGCCTGAGAAGTACGTTGCTGACTTTGCCAAGGCTGGCGCAGACATCATCTCCGTCCATGTTGAGCACAATGCTTCTCCCCACCTGCACCGCACGCTGGGTCAGATTAAGGAGTTGGGCAAGCAGGCTGGCGTGGTTCTGAACCCCGGCACCCCCCTGAACATGATTGATCATGTGCTTGAGCTTTGCGACCTGGTTCTGCTGATGAGTGTGAACCCTGGCTTTGGCGGTCAGAGCTTCATTCCGTCTGCTGTGGGCAAGGTGGCTGCGCTGCGTCAGATGTGTGATGAGCGTGGTTTGGACCCCTGGATTGAGGTTGATGGTGGCCTCAAAGTGAATAACACTTGGCAGGTGCTTGAGGCAGGTGCCAACGCAATTGTTGCGGGTTCTGCTGTGTTTAAGGCACCTGATTATGCCGAAGCGATTTCTGGCATCCGCAACAGCAAGCGCCCCGCTGGCGAGCGTGAGCTGGCTGCTGTGTAGGCCACAGTTTGCAATCTGTTTTGATGAGAGCGCAATTTCCGCTCTTTGAAATCATTCAGTAAGGTGACCGAGTCTCTGGTTAGGGGCTCGGTTTTTTGTTGCCGGTGGGAGGCTTTCGCTCAAGAGCAGTTTCTGAGGTCTATTTTGCTCACTGATATCGGGCTTCGACTTCGCTCAGCCCTCGTTTGTGGTGTCGCTGGCACATCACTGGCATATTGCTGATTGAGCAAAGCCAGTCTCCCCTGAGCCTGTCGAAGGGAAAGCAGCAGGGCAAAAGCAAAGCACAGTAAGATGGGAATTGAGCGATCGCCCTTGGAGACTCCAAAGGTCTGACGATGACCATCTCTTTAGAAAAATCTCGATTCAGCCCTCCTGATGCTGTAACCGTCGTTCAGCAGCGCAATGCAACATGGCAAGACGACGTTGCGCTACGAGATAACCAGGACTGGCGAAAAATTGCGTTTTATCAAGGCTGGCTACGGGCTGATATAGGTAAAGAAGCACAGAACCACGCTTCGTTCAGCGATTTGATGACGACAATTTTTTTCCTGTGGGCGATGTTGCACTCAGAAGAGACGTTGCAATCCTACGGACGTTGCCTAATTGATGGTCAAAAATCTCAGGCCTGTGCCCCAGACTTAGTTCTGTATAAAGGGGAAGACATTCCCAAGTGGCAACCGGGCGAGCCACGACGGATCAGCACAGAGCGTCATCGATTACCCGATTTGGTGGGTGAGGTTGGGGACACAACCTTAAGCCTTGATTGGGATGAGCAGAAGCAGATTTATGCGAGTTTGGGCATTGCTGAGTATTGGGTGATCGATGTTAAGGGACGGCGGTTGTTTGCGTTTGGGTTAAGGGAGCAGGGACGTTACGAAGTCATTGAGGTGTCGAGGGTCTTGCCGGGGTTACCGTTGGAGCTGGTGGAGCAGGCGCTGGAGCGGCTGGAGGCGGAGACAAATACAGCGGCAGCGAATTGGCTAATGCAACAGTTGCAAGCTCAAGCCTAATCGCAGCTCGCTCATCTTTCATGCTAACGAGCATGGGAAAGAGGGAAGCGGCTCTAAACGCCCAAAAATGAGCCATCACTCTCATCAAGAAGAGACAAACCTTGACATTGGGGTGCCGCTGGCGAGCCCCAGCCCTAGAAGGGAACGTTAATTTCAGACAGCAATATTCTTCTCAAGAGAAATATTGAGTCAGTGCTAACCCCTTCAGTACCTGAGGTAAACCCAATGCAGGCAAAGACCGTATCCCCCACATCCACAATCGCCCTGACCCCTTCCCCTGCTGCAATGCCCTTCTGGAGTCAGGCACCATCCACTGCTCCCCGCTCAAGCGAGCTGAATCAGTCCTGGCAACCCGCCGTGGAACTGACCGAAACAGATGGGGCGATCTATGTTCAAGTGCAAGTGCCCGGTTTTTTGCGAGAAGAGATTGATGTTCATGCAACTTCAACAGATGTGCTGGTGCGAGGAGCACATTTTGCTTCGACAGCGCTATCTCAACGCTGTGTCTTAGCCTCTGAGTTTCACTATGGTCCCTTCGAGCGGCTGATTCGCCTACCTGCCCCGATTGCCCCCCAGTCTACGCTGGCAGAGCTGCATCATGGTCTGCTGACCCTAACGCTGTTCAAGGCCACCGCAACCGAAGCCCGAACCTCGGCCCAAAACGTACAACTCAGAGACATGTAAAACGTGGCGAACAGCTCGAAACCAAGTTGGTGAAAGTCAGTTTAGGGAATTCTAGGAGCAGTGGCGATCGCTGGATCGACGACACGGCATGGCACAGCCTAGAGCAATATCATCGCAAGCGCGCCCTGCTCTATCTCAAAATGACCCACGATGCCTTCACGATGCCTTGACGGCAGGGGACAATGCAACGGCTCAGCAATGGGGGAGCATTCCCCTAGAGCATCGGGGGAGCAGGACTCACCGTTGCGTGAGTTAGTGAAGGGACTGCAACGGGATGAGTGAAGGGGCGATCGCGCTGCCCAACAGTACCCGCCGGAACTGCCAAGGCTGAGCGAATCACCATCAGCGCCCCCGTAAACACCAAAGCAGACATCGCACGGGAAATCGTAGGCTGCATAGAACTATCCCCAGAAACAAAGAAGCTTGCATTAACCTCACCGTATTTCCAGGCTCGTTTCGCCCCCGTTCCTCCAGCGTTTCCTGAGATTGAAGCCTACATTTGACAAGTACATTTGTACGTGCGACAGTAATCCCATGTCCAAATCCCTCTAGCAACACTCGGGATTTAGGCAGTTGTTCTATGAGGGAACCCGTCATGACCTTCGCAGAAGTACAGACCGCCTCAATTCATACCCTGCGCCAATTCGTCAAAGACAACAGTATCGAAGTCATTGGTGACAAACGTCGTCTCGACACCTTCCGCAGAGCCATCACCGCCTGGTTCCAAAACCAGGCCATGCCCGCCATCAAGACAACCTACGCCACACTCACCAGCGAAGAAGCCATTGAGTGGTACAAAATCACCGCAGACTTGTCCTGGCAACTGCTGCGCTGTGGTGCCATCCTCACCTGGGTTGCGCTGTACAAAGGAACCATTTATTCCTACATCGCAGGCTGCAAAGTTGGTCAGCTCTACCACGCAGCCCAAGCCAAAATTCAGCAAGGCCCCGAAGCCACGTTTCAGGCCAGTACCCAAGTGGTTCGCGACATCAGCAAGATCCTGTCCCCCGACACATTGCAATGGATTAAAGCAAAGGGAAAAATGCCTAGCACCGCTTCAGAGCCATTATCAGACGATGTTTGGGCCTGAGCGCCCGAAACAGAGACCAGACCAGCTCCAAACCAGTCCCAGCAAAAAACAGAAACAACAGGTGCGCTAGCCCACCAAGCCAGACACAATCATCGACGTGAGTGCACCTAAAGACTCACCGACCGGGCTCACAAACAAAATAACCAACAGGAAAAGACCAAAGTATCCCTGCCCAACCACCTTGAAGCTGGGAAAGAAACTAGTGAAAACATGGAAACCATCCAGCGGCGGCACTGGCAATAGGTTGAATATGAAGAGCATCAGATTCAGTTGTGCCACCATCCCAAAAAACTGAAGACTGATGATGCCAGAAGTATCAAATAGCGTCACAAATTTGATCGCGAAGATAGCAGCGATCGCCAACACCAAATTCGCCATCGGCCCCGCCGCAGAAACCAAAAGGTCACCCCAGCGCTTTGAGCGAAATTTAGAGGGATCCACCGGCATCTGTCCCCAGGAAAACCCTGCCACACACAGCAATAGAATTGCGGGCAGGCCCATGTGAACCACTGGGTTCAGCGTCATGTGTCCACGAACCTGGGGGGTGTCATCTCCCTGCCAAACGGCAGCATAGCCATGGGCGAGTTCGTGGAGACTAATGGATAAAACCACAATCACAACCGCTCGGCAAAAGAACAACGGATCCGTCAGCAGGTTCTCAAGAAACATAAAATCTGAGTTGAAAAGCGTCCCTGACTACCCCTTCAATCCTGTATGTCAGGAATTCGTAATCAAAACTCAGAGGATCTACGGGAATTTAGGATCGGCACACCGAAATAGCCCAGAGGCAAATGCCCCCTCTAGCCGCTGAGCTGACCCATCGCCACCGAGTCGGCCTGTTATGGCAGAACCGGGAAAGCACGGTCTATGGATTATTCGTATGGGGCGCATTCATGGCGTGAATGCAGACTTCGCTAGGACAATGCTTGAACCCTTTACCCTGAATGGCTTCAGGGCCCTCGGCTGACTCATCTGCCCCCACGATGCCTTCTCCCCATCCAACAGAGACAAAAACCCGGCGCGTTATTATCGGCTCAGCCCTTCCGCTAGCGTCCTCAGCGCATGAACCTGTCGAGCATCGATCTCAATTTGCTGGTCGTCTTTGAAGCGTTGATGACACAACGCAATGTCACCCGTGCGGGTCAGCAGGTGGGCCTCAGCCAACCCGCCACCAGCAATGCCCTGGCACGACTGCGCAAGCTGCTGGAGGACGACTTGTTTGTGCGCAGTTCCAGTGGATTGCAGCCGACCCCCAAGGCGATCGCCCTCGCCCAACACATCCAACCCGCCCTCGGGCAAATTCAAACCGCCCTCACCCCCCAAGAATCCTTTGACCCGGCCACCAGCGAGATTATCTTTGCCATTGGCATGTCAGACTATGTCGAGTTCACAGTGCTGCCACAACTACTGAAGCAGATTCAGGCCGAAGCTCCAGGCGTTGGCTTACAAATCCGTTCGGGCGATCGCCAAACGCAACTGGGACAACTCGATCGCGGCGAGCTAGATCTCGTCTGCGGTATCTTTCCCGAAAAGGTTGAATGGCATCAGCAACAACAGCTCTTCACCGAAAAGTTTGTCTGCCTCTGTCGCCGCGACCACCCCCATATTCAGGGCAGTTTGTCCTTAGATGATTACGTCGCTGCCCATCACCTCTTGGTCTCCGTCAAAGAAGACCGCACTGGACGTATCGATCGCATCTTGGCCAAGCAGTCGCTCAAACGCCATATCGCCGTTTCTGTGCCCCATTTTCTGGTGGCCCCCGGCGTCGTCTCGCAAACGGACCTGATCACCACCTTGGCAGAACGCGTCGCGCGAACCTTTGCCAGCACCTATGACCTTCAGGTTTTACCACTACCGTTTACCGCCTTCAAATTTCCAGTGGCCATGCGCTGGCACAAGAGCCACACCCATACTGCGGCCCAGCGCTGGTTGCGGAGCAAGGTTACCGCAGTCATCAGCACAACAGATGCTGTCTGACGATGTCGATAACGTTTCATCCAGTCCTTGATAGACCGATTCAAGGACAAGCCTCAAAGACCACCGTACTTAGACCACCGTACTTAAAACACCATACTTAGGGAAATACAGATGGAAAAGGCATTTGGATTAGACATTCCTGAAACCCTCGCAGAAGCCTGCACCCTGAATCGCACGGCTCTCGTGGTCTATGACATGCAAGTCGGCATTCTCAAGCAAATGAGCAACGGTTCTGAAGTGAAAGCGCAGGTGAGCCAGGTGCTACAGACCGCTCGCGATGTCGGGCTACGCACCTTTTTCATGCGCCACATGTCCCTCCCCAAGGAGCTATCCGGCGTCTTTCAACTAAGGATGGCCAAAGCATGGCAGCGGGCGACCTCAGTGGATGATATTCATCCCTGGTTTTTACGCGATGCGCCGGGGTTTCAGCTCGACCCAGACCTAGGCCCCTTGCCCTCGGAGGCCATTTTTGACAAGCTCACCATGTCTGCCTTTGAAGGCACACCGCTCAACATGGCGCTGCGCGATTGCGGCATTGACACGGTGATTATTGTCGGTGTTGCAACTGAAATTGGCATTGAGCCCACGGTGCGTCATGCAGCGGACCTGGGTTTCATTCCGGTGGTGGTCACCGATGCCTGCGGCGCAGGCGATCAAGCGGCGGGGGAGCGAGCCCTCGCG
Organism: uncultured Pseudanabaenaceae cyanobacterium; assembly: GCA_938017515.1. Classification (GTDB taxonomy): domain Bacteria; phylum Cyanobacteriota; class Cyanobacteriia; order PCC-9006; family JAAUQQ01; genus JAAUOP01. Next base: position 11,536 of record CALIJJ010000006.1, on the reverse strand, counting down.
AGCCTCAAGTTCATGGGAGACGCATTTCTGACCGATGTTGAAGAAATTTGCCAAATCCTAAAGGACAATTAGAGCCTCGACCATAAGCTGAATAACTAGATAAAATATTCATTATTCAGTTTATGGCGGTGCTCCATGTCTAACAATCCAGGTTCATCGTCAGCAGTGAGAGAGGAGCGATCGCCCACGCAGCCTCGCTTGCAGCGTCCTCCAGGGCCATCGAGATATCTGCTGCCACACCTCTCTCGGCTACAAAACCAGCCCATCGAATACTTTGGAGACATGTGGCGCGAGTACGGGGATCTCGTTCGCCTGCCCATTCTGCCAGGATTCACCGTTTTCCTCGCCACCCATCCCGACATCGCCGAGCATGTGCTCTCGACCCACCAGGAACGATACGAAAAGCCCGATCTATTCCTCAAAACCATGGGATTGATCCAGGGCGAGGCACTCTTCACCAGTGAAGGGGAATTCTGGCGAAAGCAACGTCGTTTAATGCAGCCTGCATTCCATCAAAAGCAACTGCTGCACCTCCATAGCATCATGGTGAATTGTGTACAGTCATTGGTACGAGAATGGGATGCGAAACCTGCTGGAGAGGAGGTTGACATTGCCGCTGAGATGACGCGCCTGACCCTTCGGATTGTCAGTTCAACGCTGTTTAGCATCGATATTAGTGGAGAATCCGATGAACTCGGTCGGGCCTTACGGACAGCGCTCACCTACGTTTATCATCGGATGACCAGTCCGCTATCCCCCGGTTTATGGCTACCCACACCGCGTAATTTTCAGTTTCGTCAAGCGAAGAAAACGCTCGATCGCATTGTTCTCGAAATCATTCAATCCCGTCGCCGAAATCCCGTAGAGCACCCCGATTTATTGTCGATGTTGCTAGAGGCGCGTGATGAAGCAACAGGGGAGGGCATGAGCGATCGCCAACTCCAAAATGAAGTCATTACCCTGATCAATGCGGGACATGAAACGACGGCCACAACCCTGGCCTGGACCTGGCATTTGCTGGGTAGCCATCCCAATGTCCTGGCTCAAGTGACCGATGAAGTGCAGACAGTTCTCGGTACTGGCGGTCTCGGTGATGGCATTCTCGGTGATGGCGTACCAACCTTCGAAAAGCTGCCACAGCTGCAATACACCCGTCGTGTCATTGACGAATCCCTCCGCCTTTGTCCACCAGGGCTAGGGCTTGTACCCAGAGTGGCCCTGGAAGATGACGAAATTCAGGGATACTTCATCCCCAAGGGCTCAATTTTCAATATCGCCAGCTACTTCACGGCTCGCCACCCCGAGTTTTGGGATAATCCCGAACAGTTTGATCCCGATCGCTTCCTGCCAGAGAACGCCAGCAACCGCCCCCGATTCGCCTACTTTCCCTTTGGTGCAGGGCAACACACCTGCATCGGCAAAAACTTTGCATTAATGGAATCACTCATAATTCTATCGATCCTCATTCAACGCTTTCAGATTGATTTGGTACCCCATCAAAGGGTTGAAATCGATCCTCGATTTACGTTACGTCCCAAAGATGGCATTAAAGTGACAGTGCAACCCAGAGCTTAATTTGTTCAAGTAATCCATTATGCAACGACTGGATGAAACCAAGCGAGCGGCCATTTTGAATGCAGCCAAACAGCGGCTGGGGCAATATGGCGTCAGAAAAACAACGATGCAGGAAATTGCTGGTGATGTCGGCCTTGCTGTGGGGACGCTCTATCTTTATTTCAAAAATAAGAACCAAATTCTGATTGCGGTGGCAGAAAGCTATAGCAATCAACATGCTGTGGATGCTGAGGCAATTTTGCGATCGCCCCTCTCTCCCCCTGAAAAGCTCAAATCCTACCTCTGCAATCGCTTTCGCGCCGTCCAAGACAACCGCCTCGGCGGCTCCCATGCCGGAGAACTGGCTCGGGCTGTCATTCGCCTTAAACCAGAGCTACAGGCTGAGCAGAACAAAATTGTGAGGGATAATGTTTTAGGCATTCTGCAAGAAGGCATTGAACAGCAATTTTTTAAAATTGATGATTTGGCACAGGATTTAGAAGTATTTCTCTATTCCATTGGCTATTTTTTTCCAATGCCAACCACCGAACAATTCTATGAGCCCGAAGAAGCCAAGCTTTGTTTCGTTATCCATTGGTTTGTTCAGCATTGGGCACAACAATAACGGAGAAATTATGCTGTACATTTTTGGTGGTTTACCCGGCGTTGGTAAATCCACCCTCGCCACGGCTCTGGCCTCTCGATTGGGGGCTGTTTATCTCCGCATTGACACCATTGAACAGGCCCTGCGTAACGCAGGGACAGATGCGGGGGAGAGGGGGTATGCGATCGCCCAGCAACTCGCCCTCGACAACCTTCGCTTAGGGGCTGATGTCGTTGCCGATTCCGTCAATTCCATCGAAATCACGCGAACCGCTTGGCGAAACGTAGCCGCTTCGGCGGAATGTCCGTTTGTGGAGATTGAGGTGATTTGTTCCACCCCAGACGAGCATCGCAGGCGCATCGAATCTAGATCGTCCAATATTCCTGGACTGACGCTACCCACCTGGCAGCAGGTGATTGAGCGGGAGTATGAGCCGTGGGAAACAGAGCCTGTGGTTGTGGATACAGCGGGTCAATCCGTCGAACAAAGCATTGCGGCAATGCTTGAGGCATTACCTTGAAGCATTACCTTGAAGCATTAGCTGGAAACATTACAGGGACTGACGACCACTCGGCGATGAGCGTGGATTGATTCACAAAAACAGACGTTGATGGGTCCCCGCCCCTTGAATGAGCCAAGGCCACCCTGAATGCTGCTTGCAACTCTGCCGCAGCCTCAGGACTGGACAATTCAATGATCCAGCGGTGGCGCGCTGTGTGTGGCGCTGAATTGTCAGCTTCTTTGATGACACCCAGGGTATCTGCAACGTAGGCATCGTCTAATGTGCTGAGCTGCGATCGCGTTTCAGCCAAGCGCGCCAACAACAATTGCACCTGATATTCCCCGCGAACTTCCTGGGCCTGGAGGGTTTCACCGGGATTGAGGGGGACGGCGATCGCCGCCACTTCCCGCTCCCCGGCCAGATAGCGCTCCGGTGCCAGAATCAACGCCGTTGATCGCGGTGGATCTTGAAACACACCGTCCACCGCCTTCCAGCCTCCAGCTCTATGCACCGCCTTGATAAACTTCAGTCCCGCCCCGTAGAGAAAGATTTTCTCAAAGCGTTCCTCGCTAACTTCGCCTGCTTGGGGCAAGCGAGCATGGGCCAAGAAATCATAGTTCAGCAGTTCACTGACCGCCCACATCGCTTCTCCTTCGATAATGGCAGACAGGGCTTTGTCGCGATCGGGCTGGTTCAGACTTTGCAGACGCAACTGGTACAGATCGAAGTTCTGATCCTGTAGCCCATGGAAAAGTTCATGCAGCAGTACGCCGCGTCCCATCTTTTCTGAGCCATTCAACGTTACGACGAGCCCTTTGGTCTGAGCGTTGTACCAGCCCTTCAGTCCTGGCTCTGCCTGGGGCTGGAACGTCACCTGCAACTTTTCTTTGAACGACCGACCACGCCATTGCTCCAGCTCAGTCATCACGGACTCAGCGGTGCCAGCCCAGGCGGGAGGTTCGCCTGCAAAGGTAACGCGGGATTCTGTTTGATTCTGGGCTGCCGCATTGACATCCCCCCCAGTCGACCAAGCCACGACTCCAACCCCACAAGCCAGGATCAAAATAGCAGCCATCAACATTCGCCAGCCCCGCATGAAATCACTCCTTAATTCAGAGAACAGCAACTCAGAGAACAGCAACGTTCTAACAGCTTAAGTGGGAATTCTGTTGCAGACCGTCCCTCTGCGGAAAAATCCGTGAATCAGGAAGCCCTTTACCACCCCCCTGTAGGCTCCAGAAAAGGCGAAAATTCTGGGCCTGACCAACGCAGGGGAAGACTGCCCGCCGCGTGATATCCCTGCTCCAGCTTGAAGCGCAAGAGTCGTTCTGCTCCCGCATAGGCCTCGACCTCAGGTCCTTCCCAAATCACAGTTGCGGTCCCCGTGAGATAGAGCAAGTCGCCCTGGTCAAAATCAACAAACAGCAGACCTGCACGAGGGTTGAGTTGCAGATTACCAAAGGTATTGAAGTGGAGATTGCCAGAAAAGTCCGGCACCGTCAGCATGCCATCACCATCCACACGCACAAATCCAGGCTTGCCCCCTCGATGGGAGACATCCACACCGCTAGCCGCCCCAGCAGACGGGTCTTGATAGGCGGTTGCAATGAAGAACGTATCTGCGGTCTGAATGAACGTCCGCTCGACATCCGAAAACGTCGTAATGCGATGAACCGTCGGCGGCTCACTGGGTTCCAAACCGCGAGTTTCAAGGGCTCGAGACTGGATATATTGCGGGCAATTCCCAAAACTTTGCCGTACCCGAACATCAAACGACATCGTGCCGGACGTGTTGATATTGGACGTGTGGGCATTGGAGCTGTTGACATGAATCGTGCGCACAACCCCGTTCATACGGTTACGGCGGCGCGTTTGCAAGTCAATCCCGAGCAAACCAACATCAACGCCCTCAGCCAAGGTCTGAGCCAGGGGATCTCCCAACAAAGGCTGAGCCGTGACTCGCAGGGTCCGCTCATCCATAACGGAGAGGAAGCCGGGTTCTCCTGTCAGAATCGAAGCCCAGGGACGCCCTTTCGCATCCACCGTTCCAACGGTGACATAGGGCAGATGTACAAAAAACTGTTGATGCTGCTTCGTGAGATAGTCTCGAACGATGCGCCGCCCCTGGCGGTCCATGCGCTCCTGCACCCCGAGTCGGGCCTGGATTGCAAGTTCTCCAGGGTGGAAGGGCGATTCATCTTTGTTCCAACCCATGATTGCCATGGTGATTTTTACTCCAGTATTGGCGACCAGGATTAGGAAGCTGCAGCAAAAAGCTCCATACGAATCCCCCCTGGAATAGTAAACATCATGTGGTGAGAGGGACCTTTACCTAAGGGCTCAGGGGCAAATTCCACCTCAACGCCGGGAGTACTGAGGAACGTTTGGTGAAGCGATCGCAGGGTGTCCAAGCTATCCACCTTCATGGCAAAGTGATGCAAACCAACAATCGTTTTGCGATCGAACGGCGTCGCAGTTGCTGGATTAACCGCCTGCCACAGCGTCAGCATAACCGTGCCATCGGAAACAAACACAGCCGGATAATCCGGCTTTTCGCCCACCTGCTTAAACCCCAAAACATCAACAAAGAAATTTCGCGTTGCAGCGAGGTCGGGAACAGTCAAGCCCAAATGATGCAGACCTTGGGTGATGGCCATCGAAATCAGCTCCACAAAATAGACAGAATAGTCTACCTAAAACTAATAGACAGATCTGTCTATTGTCAAACCACGGCACCGAATTCGGGTCTCAATTCATCGGAGAGCAGAGCTGCATCGTCCTGAAGTCAGAGGTTTCACGGCTTATTCCAAGGACGGTAAGGTATTGTGTAGACAGGTCTGTACAGTCATCACCCCATGGCCCCGAAGAAGTCTCCTCGCCCCTCCGCTCGCGATCGCATTCTCGCCGCAGCCTCCCAACTCTTCTATCAAGAGGGCGTACAGAATGTCGGAATCGATCGCATCATTGCCGAGTCCGGTGTGGCTAAGATGTCGTTGTATAACCACTTCAAATCCAAAGATGCCCTGATCGCGGCCTATCTACAGCAGCGGGACGAGACCTGGGGCAAACAGTTTCAGGAAAAAGTCGAAGGGTTAGCGACGGAGCCGCGTGAGCAGCTACTTGTTATTTTTGATGTGCTCCAGGATTGGTTTAAAGAGCCGGCGTTTCGCGGCTGTGCCTTCATGAATGCTGCGATCGAATTAGCCGATCGCGAACACCCCGGCACTCAGGTTTCGCTGCGACATCATCAGCTCATCTACGACTACATCCTTGACCGAGTCAGGGCTGCGGAATTTCCCCATCCAGAAGTCTTGGCTCAGCAACTCATGATTCTGGTGGATGGCGCAATTATGGTTGCCTTCATGGATCAACAACCAGAGGCCGCCCAGCGGGCGAAGCAAGCAGCATCAGCCCTCATCGCAGCGACATCCATATCAGCGGCATCCATATCAGCGACATCAACAACAGCAACATCAACGCTCCAATAGCTGTTGGAGCAGACTGCTACCCAAGGTGTCTGCCGAAAATCCCTTCCCCGGAGGTGCCAGTGCCGAGTTGGCCAGAACGGCCACCGCAAGGCGTTGGGATTTGTGAAACGCCAGATAGGACTGATACCCTCCAGTGCCTCCGTTGTGCCAATAAATGGGCGCTTCCATCGCTTTCACGGGAGCTTCAACAGGAGCTTTAACGGGGCGAATGAACCAGCCCATCCCAATGCTGTCCTTGGCCAAATCATCGTCCACTTTGCGCTGGGGCTGGATGACATGCTGCGGGAGATGACACCGGGCGATCGCCGACGTCAGCAGGTCTCCCCTATCCTGGGCGGCATTCCCATTGAGATTTGCAGTGGCAAATTTCAACAGGTCTTGCAACGTAGACCGCAGCGCCCCTGCCCCCGCAATCGTGGGTAAATCCCAAGGCGTCGCAGGCTTTTGATTCGCCAAATAGCCAGGAATAAACCGTGCCTGTTGTTCAGGCTCAAGCTGAATCTGGGTATCAGCAAGCTCCAGGGGCTCGGCAATATATTGCTGAATCAACTGTTCATAGGATAAGCCTGTCACGGTCTCTAAAATGTGACCGAGCAAACCAGCACCAATATTGGAATATTCAAACTGGCCATGGCGCTTGAGGTGGCGCTTATTCCTGCGGTAGTGCCTCAAAAACTTGTACAAATCCTCAGTACTGTAATTGAGATAGGGATTGAGCGGACTTTTCAGAATCGACCACCAAATATTTCGGGGAAGTCGGGGTAAGCCAGAGGTATGGGTGGTGAGGCTTAACAGCGTAATATCGGTCGGAAAATCCGGCAGATCCGGCAGCAGTTGTCCCACCGGATCGTCCAGCTTAAGCCTGCCCTCTTGAACCAGAACCGCCAGCAGGATTGCCGTAAAGACCTTGGTCACGGAGCCAATTTCATACAGGCTACGGTCGTCGGGCGGGTGGGTCACACCAAAATGGTGCGTCGTCGTTTGGTCACCCTGAATCAGGCCAACGGAAAGGCTGATGCTGGGGTGGAGATCAGAGGCGTCAAAGGCTTCGGAGGCGGCGGATCTCGAAGACGATTGGGCAGAAATTGCCGTTTCGATTAATGCTTGCGTTGCAGCAGTTGTAGAATCCATCGCGAGCCCCCTAGCAGCAATACCCCCATTCTAGCGAGGCATTTTTGGATCGGTGGCTGACACCGATTTTGCCCAAGGTTGTCACAGATCGCGGCGTTATCTCGTCCTATGAATAGACAGCTGAATAGACCGCCCCAAATGTACAGCATCAACGAGGCCCCATGAAACTGCTCGAAATTCAATCCAGCGTTCGCGAAGCAGGCTCCATTTCCCGAGACCTGAGCCAAGTTTTTATTCAGGCTTGGCAACAGGCCCACGACGCATCACCCAGCCCGATCGAGCATCGGAAACGTGATGTGGGCCTCACCCCTCCGGCCCATCCAACGGCCCTGTGGACCCAGGCCAACTACCTGCCGCCCGAATCGCGATCGCCCGAAATGCTCCAAGCCCTCAGCGAATCCGAAACTCTGATCGAAGAGCTACTCTGGGCAGACCACCTATTGTTTGGTGTCCCGATGTACAACTTCAGCGTTCCCGCCACGCTCAAGGCGTACATTGATAATGTTGTCCGCATCAATCGAACCTTTGCCTTTGATCCTTCCAACCATCGCTACCAAGGCTTAGCCAGCGGTCGAAAGGCTCTGATCATTACGCCCAGTGCTGGGGATTTTGTTGTGGGAACACCTTTGGGGCATTTAAATTTTTGTGATAGCTATCTGCGATCGCTCCTCGGCTTCATCGGCATTGAGGACATCACCGTGGTTGCGGTTCCCAGTCAGTTCATGGACGACGAGACTCGTCAACAAGCTGTCGCGACGGCCAGGGCTGAGCTGACGGCGTTGTCCACGGGATGGTAGCCATGGCGGAAGCAAATAAAGAAGAGCAAGGCACAGAAGAGCAAGGCACAGACGAACCAACCGCAGAAGGACAAAGCACCCAGGAACGGCTGGCAATGTTTAAGCAGCACCGGGGACTGCTGTTTGCAATCGCCTACCGCATGCTCAGCAGCATCAGCGATGCCGAAGACATGGTGCAGGAAGCTTGGATTCGCTGGCAGTCCACGCCAACCGTTGTGCATTCCCCCAAAGCATTTCTGTCGAGCCTCATCACTCGCCTATGCATCGATCAACTCCGGTCCGCACGGGTCAAGCGGGAGCAGTATGTCGGTGTCTGGTTGCCGGAGCCACTGATGACGGCTCAGCAGAGTATGGGCAATGCCAAGCCAGACTATGCCGAACTGGCGGAGTCGTTGTCCTTTGCCTTTTTGACGCTGCTGGACTGTCTCTCCCCCACCGAGCGGGCGGTGTTTTTGCTGCGTAATGTATTTGATTACGATTACTCAGAAATTGCCGCAATCGTCGGCAAAAGCATTCCCAACTGTCGCCAAATTGTCCGCCGTGCTCGCCAGCACCTCGCGCAGCGCAGACCGAAGATCAGCCCAGAGCCCCAGCAAAAAGAAGCCATCGTTACTCAGTTTTTGAGCAGCTGGAACGAGGGGAATATCCAACAGCTCGTTGCCCTGATGGCCGAAGATATCACGCTTTTCTCCGACGGCGGCGGACAAGTCACTGCGGCCCAAAAGCCAATCCAGGGTTGTCAGAAAGTCTCTCGCTTTTTGGTGGCGATTCGGAACAGTTCACTGGTTCCAGACTTCACAGTTCAGGCGATGCCCATCAATGGCCAGCCGGGACTGATTACCCTAGCGGGGCAGAGTCTCCAAAGCACCTTGAGCTTTGCATTTTCTCAAGGGCACATCCAATCCATTTTTGTCGTGGTCAATCCAGACAAACTCAAGGTGGCGAGTCTGCTATAAATTCAGAGCAACTCAACGTTGCGTGGCCTTTAACTCAGGAATTAGGTGTGGGAAATGTCGTTCAAAACGTATGCTGGGGCGATCGCCTCGGTTCTCGGTGCTCTGCTTCTGGGCGAGCTCCTAACCAGTTCCAACCCGAGCCTTGCCAATGGCCAACCCACCGCCATCTTCCATGCCTTCAACCAGAGCTACCGCGATGTTGAGGGCTTTGTCTGCGACCTCGCGGACCAGGGCTATTCTCACATCCAAATTTCCCCCGCTCAGAAATCTAACCCGGGCAGCGAATGGTGGAAACGATACCAGCCAGTTGATCTCGGCACCATCGAAGGATTGGGGACAGCCCAGGAGCTACAAAGCCTCATCGACCAGGCCCACCGCTGCAATGTTGGGGTGATTGCCGATGTGGTGTTCAATCACATGGCCAATCTCGATGGGGGTGATCGGTTTGAAGACTTGACCAAATACCCCGGCTTATCCCCAGCTGATTTCAACACGATCGCGAGCAACCCCGGTGCCAAACCTTGCGACATCAACTATCAAGATGGCAATCGCGATACGGAGCTGAATTGCTGGCTGGGTGGCCTACCGGATTTGAAGTTTACGGACAATGTTAGGGCGATCCAAAAGGCGCACCTAAAGCTGCTGCTGGATCTGGGGGTGGATGGCTTTCGCTTTGATGCGGCCAAGCATATTCCGGGGGAGGTGTTGAGCGAATATATCGACTACATCAATCAGGAGAGCGGCGGGCGGGCTTGGAATTACTTGGAGGTGATTGGTGACCGTGATACCCGCGCGGAGGATTACAACTGGATTGCGGCGGTGAGTGATTTTCGCTTTTACAACAGTACGAAGCAGGCGTTTACGTTTGGGGGGGATTTGCGATCGCTCCCTGCCGATGCGGTCAACGATAGCCGCAGCATCACCTTCGGCCAAAACCACGACACGATTCGTTCGCTCAATGATAAGGCGATCAACCCTTACCAGGAGATCACCGACGCTCACCTGGCCACGGCCTATACCCTAGCTCGCGAAAGCGGCACGCCTTTGGTCTTTAACGACGATAATCTCAAGGCAGCCTACGTTCCGGCGGGGGTGAAGTTTCGGCAGGTGATGGCACAACGAGGGCAGGAAGGCAGAAACGTCAGCGAACAAATCTTGCGCGTGGTTGATAGCTCAACCGTCTTGGTCATGGAGCGTGGGGCTGAGGGATTTTTGGTGCTGAATAAGGGCACAGGGGCGTTTGAGAGGGCAGCGTTGGATATGACGTTGAGCAATCTGGAGGGGTGTTATGAGGAGGTGCGCAATGGGTTTACGGTGGCGATCGAGCAACGGGACGGCAAAAAATATGTGACGCGCTGGGGCAGCTGGGGTCGCGGTGGCTTGAACGTTCAGGGGCGGGATGCGCTGTACTTCATTCGCACGACGTTTGAGCGCTGTCAGTAAGAATCAAATCAGTAAGCATCAAATCAGTAAAAATCAAATCAGTAAGAGTCAAATCAGTAAAAATCAGGCCAGAACCCAAGGGACTGTAGGGGCCTGTATCCCAGGCCCTCAGAAAATTTGCGACATGCCCCATGCCGAGGGGCGTGGAATTCACACCCCTACGGCATGGGTAAATGGGTGTTTCCCTGGCAAGGCGATAGATTTCCTGATCTCAGCGTTCACTGATGCTCCATAATGGGAGTCGTTGTAAAACTTTACGTTCGCCATGCCTTTACCTTCTAATCTCGCAACCCTCGACGGCGCAGCTCTGGATCCTGCAACTCTCGCTGGCAAGGCAATCCTTTTTGTCAACGTGGCCAGTGCTTGCGGTCTAACCCCCCAGTACAGTGGCCTCGTGGCACTGGACAAGGAATATAGTGACTTGGTGGTTGTTGGCGTACCTTGCAACCAGTTTGGTGCTCAGGAGCCCGGTAGCCCCGAGGAAATCAAGGATTTTACCAAGAGCAAGTACGACGTTGAGTTCACACTGCTGGAAAAGCAGGATGTCAACGGTGCGAACCGCAGCCCTCTCTATCAGTTCTTGGTGGGCGAAGGTGAGGACATTTCCTGGAACTTTGGCAAGTTTGTTGTTGATCGCAAGGGTGAAGTGGTGGCACGCCTTGACCCCAAGACAGCTCCCGATGCACCTGAGTTGAAGGCTGCGATCGAGAAGGCGTTGGGTTAATTGCCTAGCTTCTAATAGTTATCAGCCCTAGACACCGGGTGTTTCTTACTGGTTTCAGAATCAATCTGAGACTGAGGGAAACACCCGGTGTCTTTGCTATGGCGATCGCATTGAGAGATTGCAGCTTTTTCGGATTATCTGAACTACGCACGGAAACATGAACCGTCAGCCCTTCTTCCAGCAGTTTTACGCTAGATTTTTCATGCTTGTAAAAATCTAATTCCTCAAGATATTCCAATAGACCTCTTGCACGAACCTGACAGCCGCCCCCATCCCCCAACCCCTTCCCCCAATTTTGGGGGAAGGGGAGTCAAAAAGCCCTTCTCCCAAGCTTGGG
>CALIJJ010000005.1 GCA_938017515.1 uncultured Pseudanabaenaceae cyanobacterium | reverse complement strand
GACGATCGCTGAAAATCATTACACCCCGAATAGCTCAAATGACCCGAACAGCCCATGGAAGCATTGTGATGAGCGATTCAGCCGAGGCAGTCTCTCCAGAGGGCAACAGAACAGAAATGACTGGTCTCTCCAAGTCTGCCTAGGCTGAGATTACGCCAGTTGAGATTGCGCACAAACCGCAAGCCATCGCAGGGTATTCATCTCATGACACGGGCGGAGATACAGGAGTCGATCGCACAACTAAGTCAAATTTTATACCTCAAAGAGTCGGCGAGCAAACAAGGAATTAAGCAAATTCATGGCAACAGTCGACTGGAATTCTGGCCTCTAATCTAACTGAGCACCCAAGTACTGAAGGGTTTCAATTTGCGCCAGGCTGAGCCCACGCACATCCCGAATTTTCATCTGTGCATAGGGCCCCTGGGCGACCAGCGTTTGCACTTCCTGGGCCGAACTCACCAGCCAAATCCGAGTGCTTCCATCCTCACTACAACTCGCGAGGCGATCGCCATCCGGGCTGAAGGCAACATCCCATACGGCCTTTTCATGGCCCACCAGTGCCTGAAAGCCCCACTCCCCATCCTGCTCATGGTGCGCCCCTTCTGGAGCCGCCTGCTTCTGGGCCAAACGCTCGCCCACAGTCCAAATTTGCACCTCTCCGCCAATACATCCCGTAGCCAACTGGGTAGAGTTCACCGGATTCCAACTCAGACCCATCACACTGCTCATGACATCCAAGGTCTTGAGACATTGCCCTGTGGCCGCATCCCAAAGCTTAATCGTCTTGTCGAGACTGCCACTGGCCAACCAACGACCATCGGGACTAAAGCGCACCGTTGTCACCAGATCCTGGTGGCCCTGAAACGGTCGCAGATAGTCACCACTATCCGCCTGCCAGAGGCGAATAGAATGGTCGGCTCCACCGGTCGCCAACCACTGTCCATCGGGACTAAAGTCCACGGTACAAACCCGACCACTATGGCCCTCAAGCCGACGCAGACACTGGCTTGTCTCTAGGTCCCAAATGCGTAGGGTCGTATCAGAACTCGCGCTGACCAAGCGATCGCCCCCTGGACTAAACCGCAGGCTACACACCCAACAGGTATGTCCTTGCAACTGCTTTTTTAGTAGCCCCGTCTGGGCATCCCATAGCCGAACAACCTGGTCCTTACTCCCCGTCGCTAAGAGACATCCATCGGGACTCCAGACGCCGATCCAAAGGCCACTTTGATCACCCTCCGGTAACACCCGAGAGTCTCCGGTTTGTGGGTTCCAAATTCGGACCGAATGATCACTCCCACAGGTCGCCAGGGCCGTCCCCTCAGGATTCCAATCCACGGTCCGTACGCTGGGGGCATGGCCGCGCCGTAGATCCAAACAAATCCCGCTCTCAACCTCCCAACGACGCAGGGTTTGGTCGTGGCCACCGCTGACCAACGTCTCACCATCAGGACTAAAGGCGGCATCCTGGACCCAGCCCACATGGCCGGTGAGGATGCGAAGACAGTGAAAGGTGTCCAAATCCCAAAGGCGAAGCGTCTGATCGCTGCTCGTCGTCAGCAACTTGGCATCGTGGGGATGGAAAACCACGCTGCGTACCAAACCAGCATGGCCCCGAAATACCTGCAAACAATCACCGCTGTCAGGGTCCCATAGGCGCACCGTGCGATCGTGGCTGCCGCTCGCCAACCAGCGACCCTCAGGACTGAAGGCGAGGGTACAAACCCAACGTTCGTGGCCCAGCAATGCCCCGAGGTATTGGCCACTGGGAATGTCCCACAGGCGCACTGCACAGTCTTCACTGCCCGTTGCCAGCAAGGTTCCGTCGGGGCTAAAGGCAACGGTCCGAATCCAGCTGCTGCTGCTCTCCAGGACCTTGAGGCAGTCACAGGTTTCCACGTCCCACAACCGCACCGTGCGATCGCCCCCTCCACTCGCCAACAAGGTTCCATCGGGATTCCAGGCCAGAGACCAGACAAATCGCTCATGTCCGACTAAAACCGCCAGACAATCCCAGGTTTCTGTATTCCAGAGCCGAACCTGGCCATCGTCCGCCCCACTGGCGAGCAGCTGCCCATCGGGGCTAAAGCAGAGGGAATGAATCCGCCCTCGGTGCCCCTGGCAGGTCGCGAGGAGCTGTAAATATTCGGGATGCCACAGATAGATTTTCCCCTGACTGTCCCCCGTGGCGACAACGCTGCCATCCGGCGCATAGTCCACACTGAACAGCGTGCCAAAGGCTTGGGTAAAGGTGCAATCCAGGAATTCGGCCCCGGTGAAATCAACCTGGGAAAGACGGGCCTGGCGGAGGTCTGCCTGGCGAAAGGTCAGTTGGGCACAGTTGAGCCCGCTGATGTCGAGCTGGGCGAACAGGGAGAGATCGAGCAGATTGGCACAGATATAGCCTGAAGCGGCAATGCCACTCTGGCGCATCAAATCAAAAATGCCCTGGAGATATTGAAACTGCCGCTCAGGCGATCGCAACACCTGATTGAGCCGCTGGGTCAGGGGACGAAAAATCGATTGCAATTGGCTGTGGCGTACATGCTCCTGGGCCGTGGTCTTGAGCAAAGCATGGGTGTAGATCCGGGGCAGAGGTCCTTCAAAATCAGGGTGGAGCAGATCACTTCGGAGCCATTGTTCTAGCTCGGCCTGACCGATTTCTCGGAAGAGCTGGTCCACCAACTGCTCTAGCACATAGTCCATCACCACAGGCTGGAGGGTATAACGATTGCCCCGGACTTCCAGCAGCGATCGCTCCGCCAGAGACTGCAACAACGCCAACAGCCGCGACTTCGGAATCACCGGCACCATCTCTCCGTGCAAATCCCGGAGTTTCGTCTCAATGCGATTGATCGCGAGCCAGGTCAGAACGGTGTACTCCTCGTGGGAGAGACGCGCCAGATGCTTGGCCAGCAAACGATTCAAACCGTCAAAGGCGACCACATCTTCGGCCAAAAATTCCGAGATATTGCCCTCAAACAGAGACTGAATCGAGGCAGCCACCAGCTTGATGGCCAGGGGACTATTGCCATAGGCATGGCAGAGTGTCTCCGCCTCCGCTTCACTCCCCTGCAATCCATACTCCTGGAGCAGGGCCAGGGCCAGGGTCGCTTCCCCCTGGAGCTGCAGGATCTCAGCCTCAGCCCCCGCCACAATATTCGGAGGACGATCTTGGCTCGTCATCACAAGACAGCTGCGATGGCTGGTTTCTGCCCAAACTCGGAAAAAATGACCGTAGTCTTCAAAGCCCTCCTGGTAGGTCATGGGCTGTCCTGGACGCATCAGCGTTTCTGCATTGTCCAGAACCAGCAAACAGCGGTGCTGACGCAAATAGGTCAGCAAGTCCCGTAGATTGCCCTCCAGCATGGCCTGGTCCGAAAAGAAGGCCAGGATTTCATTGAGAAGCTGGGGCAACGGCGGGGCATTCCGGAGCGATCGCCACAGCACAAACTCAAAGGCCCCCTGACATTGCTGAGCCGCCTTGACGGACAAAGCTGTCTTGCCCAATCCCCCTAGGCCCAAAATCGCGACCAGACGACAGGGCGACCCCTCTGACCAACGCTCCTCCAACCAGGCTAGCTCGGCCTGACGGCCATAAAAGCGCGACACATCCGGGGCCTCCCCCCAGTCACACTCCCGACGAACTGAATTCGCCTCCCCCGCGGTCATCGGGGTTGGTGTCGAGAGCTCAGCAGGCGTGATCGACAGTTTTTGGGACGCAGCGGTCGGACGCGCTAAACGCTGGAGGAGAAGGGCTCGGAAATTACGCTTGGTGACCTTCTCATGCAGAAGTTCCGAAATGGCACGCCAAAGACTCGATCCGGACTCGCGAATGTAGTCGGCATCGTAGCCCGCGGCCTCGGCGATCGCCCCATAGGCCATCCCCTCCCAGGAATGCACAAACACAGTTTCCTTGACTGCATTCAGCGATCCAGGTGGGAGTCGAGTTTCTAAAATTGCCAGCGCTTCTGCCGCAGTCATCAGCGTCATAGTTTTCCAACCAATGGCTAGTCCCGCGATCGCCTTCACAGGTGTGATCCTAATCGATTCCTAGACACGACCGATGTAAGGACATCCCACCTTTTCCCCACATTACCAAAAGTAGACCGAAAAGCCTCTGCTGGAGGGGTTTTCAGCTCCACACATTCCGCCCACAGACAGAACCCCACGCAGCTTCTTCAATGGGAGTATCCGCTAGTCCTCTCGCCATGATTCTCAAACTAGAGCGCTCTGCAATGGATGAGTTCAATCCCATAACCCCCATCAACTTGAACACCCAGACATCCCCAAGCAAATCTTTGTGGAGACGCACTCCCGTGAAGCTGCCCGTAGACCGTAATCTAGAGCTGGTCATTGGAATCTACAGCGAGGAAGAGACCTCAAAGTGGGTTTTAAAAGCCCTAGAGCGACTGCAGCGGGAACAAGCTGTGGCCTTGGTCAGTACAGCAGTCCTGATTAAGAACCAAAAGGGTCGATTACTGACGCGTCAAATCGTCGATTGGAACCTACTGGAGGGGGGGCTGATTGATGGCCTCACCGCCGCTATCGTCTCACTCTTTAATCCAGTGGGGGAACTCGGCGCAATTCCTTTTAATTCCGGTGGATTAGCGGTGGAAGTTCTGGTTGATAATTTGGCAGAGGTTGGGTTGACCTACGAAGAACTCACCACCTTTGCCCGGGAAGTGGGGCCGCAGTCATCGATCCTAATTGCCCTCACCAAGCGCCCCTGGATGAATCGACTCATGGTCGAAATGGCGCACACCGATGCCCGACTGATTCATAAGACGATGCTGTGTTCCCTGCGCACACAGTTGGGCGAGCACTTTATCAATTTGGCCCAAGCCGTTAACCGGGACAACGCCCAGGCACCCAATCAATTTTTTAACGTTTAATTGTTCCCTGAGCGCCCCTCCAGTACATCGCTTTGGAAGGCATAACGCCCAGCTCCATAGCAGAGAGCGTTCTCGGGCAATTACAGCAGGATATTAGAGAATCATGCGCGACAAAAAAGGGATAAGACTCAATTGAGCCTTATCCCTTTTTCTTTGCAGTTTTTTCTTTGCAGTTTTTTCAGCGCCAATGGGATGAGCTTGAACACCTGAGCGATCGCCCCCACCCAGACCGGTCATCAGCCCGGTCACCGACGCTGCCACGCTACTTCTTCTTAGAAGGCGCTTCTACAACTTCAAGCTCACTTTCCGCGTAGTTGTTGGTATTGACGCCGGCATAGTTAACCTTGTCAAAACGTACAACCACGGGATACTTGATACCGCTCTTATCAACGGATGCGACCGTACCGATTTCCCGGAACCAATAAGCCTCAGGACGTAGGATCCGGACTTTTGCGCCGCGATCAACCATAAAAAATCTCCTTCGATATCTTGTTCAATGGAGTACCTCCGACGCCGCACACAGCTTGCGCTGGAGCCTAGCCAAAGGCAGGTATACCTGCTTATTCAAACTTTCCCTAGAATAGCCCTCACCCTTGGGGGGCCACATAAAGATTTGTAACTCTTCATAAACGGGCAATGCCTGACCCAGTATGCGTTGCAGCGTCTTGAGCAAAACCGAGAACGGACATGAGCATTCTCCAAGCGATCGCACGCTCCAGGCCATCGAAGCGGTTCTCTCCCGTCGGGTGAATCTGGCATCGAACATCGTCCCATCGACGCTAACGTCCTCAGCAAGCTTGGGTCAGCGGTGAAGACGCTCTACCCAGAAGATGCTCTGCCCAGAAACAGTGCATCGGATCATTCCTCGAAATACGGCTGCTCTCCGAAATACGGCTGCTTTTCGAAATACAACTGGGCTTCGAGTGGTATCTACCCCGTAAAAGCGCGCAGTTGAGACAGGATTGGGAATAATAAGTCTATGAAATAAAATGGGCTCCATAGGTTACCCCTATCCTCCTCGGATGGATCCACTTGAGACCCCAGTTTAGACCTATAGGTCGGAGCATATCCCAGCCTTCACTGTTTCCCAGAACTTTGCGATCTGGTCGCAAACAGACGAGTTGTCCGGTCGTTTATTTACCCCCAATTGCTATGGATCTTCTGCATCTCTTTCCCTGGCGCTCTGCCCTGATCCGCCCGCAGTCTGCGACCCCGTTACCTGTTCACCAGCGGGTGTCTCCTAGGCCTGTTCGTCCTTTCAAGGCAAGCCTGGCAGCCTCGACCCTGGCCCTAGCGGCATTGTTCGCAGGCGTGGCTCCTGCCCTCCTGGTGGCGCCAGCGGCTCAAGCACAATTGTCCACCCTGCTACGGGTGGGAGAAGCGGGAAATAGTGTAGAAACACTCCAGCGCCAACTCATTGAACTGGGCTACCTGGATGCATCCCTAGCAACGGGGTACTACGGGGAGAGAACGGAGGCTGCTGTACTGAACTTCCAGGCCGATGAAGGTCTCTTCCAGGACGGTATCGTCGGAAGCCGAACCCTTGCAGCTTTGGGCCTCGCAGGGCAGGGCGGTGATTTGCCGGAAGACCTCAGTCGCCGCGAGATTGGTGTATTGCAGACTCGCCTCATTGCCCTGGGCTTCAATCCTGGCAGCGTAGATGGTGTTGCAGGTCCCCAAACGACAGCAGCGATTGAATCCTTTCAACGTCGCAATGAGCTGCGCATCAGCCGCAATGCCAATCTCGATACCCTGGAACAAGTCACCCGTATCTATGAGCGCCAACGTCGCTTAGGTACGATCGCCCCCAATCCAGAACTCGAGCTGGCGCTTCCCCCCGCAACCCCCGGCACCCGGCAAACCAGCGTGAATATCCCTCAAACCAGTCGGATTGCTGCGTCAGAGTTTTCTACAGGGTTGGACAGAGAGCCTGAACGAGTGACCCGTTGGGTGTCAGGCAGAGATGTTCAGGATCGTGGGGATTTTCGGGTGATTCCTCGTCAAAACAATAATGATGTCGCCATATCCTCCACCAATCGCTACCCCTACATCGTCGCGATTCCTGGCGAGGGCTGGCAGGTCCTGCGGGATGTACAGGAGTATGTGTCGGATGCGTTTCTGACGGAAAACCGTCGGGGTGCCTATGTACAGGCCGGTGCCTTTGCAACTCGGGCGGATGCGGAGGATGAAGAGCAGTATCTACGCGATCGCGGCTTGGATGCTCGGGTGATTTTCGAGCAATAACGCTCCAACGAGCATTTCAGAGCCATCGTCAGCGGCTCCCACCCACGAAACGCCAGCAAAAAGCGCAGCGCCCTCGCTGCGCTTTTTGTTATGTTTTAGGTCAAATATAATTGTGATACGAATGGTTTTACTGCAACCGATTTTGGGCAAGGTACAGCGACTGAGAGGACGGGTCTTCCTCAAGTTTTGCCTGCTCTTGAGCTTAAGCCTAGGATTGTCGTTGTCCTTTCAAAGTCAAGCTGCTTGGGCCACAGCATTGAATTCAACATCCTCCGCTTCTCTCGCTGTCGCGGGGACATCGGCCTTTCACTTTGAGGGCGATCGCCCCCTGAGTTTGGGCCTCCAAGACGACGGTCGTCTGCTGACTTGCCCTGAGACCCCCAACTGTGTCAGCAGCGAAGACTCAGATAGCGAGCATCAGATTGCGCCCATCCGCTACGATGTGCCCACTCGCAAAGCGATGCAAGCCCTCAAGCAGGTGATTGACGACTCAGAGCGAGCCGAAGTCTTGAAGGCGGACGAGGGCTATATTTACGCGGAATTTACCAGTCGGCTCCTGGGTTTTGTCGATGACGTTGAGTTTGCCTTTGACTCCCAGCAGCAGGAAATTCACGTTCGTTCTGCATCTCGCCTGGGCCAGTCAGATTTGGGGGTTAATCGTAAGCGCATTGAAACCATTCGCACTGAGCTAGCTGCACTGCTGGAGAGTGCTGCCTGATGAGCGATCCAGCCAACACAACAACAGCCAACGCAAAAACAGCCAGCGCAACAGCAGCCAACGCAGCGACAGGCATCACAGCGGAGACATTGCGACTCCACCGTGCCCAGTTTCCGGCCCTAGCGACCAAGCGCTACTTTAACTACGGGGGTCAGGGTCCCCTGGCGCAGGCCAGCCTCGATCGCATTTTCACCACATTCCAAGAAATCCAGCGCATCGGACCCTTTTCGGGGGCAGCCAATGGTTATGTGGGCGGCATCCGTCAGGCACTGCGCGATCGCATGGCCCAGGAACTACAGGTGGACCCCAGCACCATCACCCTCACCGAGGATGTCACCATGGGGTGCAACATTCCCCTCTGGGGGTTGGCCTGGCAACCCGGTGATCATATTTTGATGTCCGACTGCGAACACCCCGGCGTGATTGCAGCGGTTCAGGAAGTGCAGCGGCGGTTTGGCGTTGAGATGTCCACCTGCCCCCTGATGGATACGCTCAATACGGGCGATCCAGCAGCCGTGATTGCAGCCCAGGTGCAGCCCAAGACAAAACTCGTCATTATCAGCCACATTCTTTGGAACACGGGCCAGGTCTTACCGCTGAAGCAGATCATGGAGGCCTGCCGTGCGGCCCAGCCCCATGTCCGGGTTCTTGTGGATGCGGCCCAGTCCGTGGGCGTGCTGCCGCTAGCATTAGCCGAAACGGGTGTCGATTTTTATGCCTTCACCGGCCACAAATGGTGGTGCGGTCCGGAAGGCGTGGGTGGACTCTACGTCAGCCCTGAGGCCAGGGAAACCATGCATCCCACCTACATCGGTTGGCGCAGCATCAACTATTCAGCCACGGGACAGCCTGCGGGCTGGCAAGCGAGTGGTGAACGCTATGAAGTCGCGACGTCTTCCTATCCCCTCTATGCGGGGTTGATTGAGGCACTGGATCAGTTATCCAGTATCGGCAATGCGGAAGAGCGCTACGCCAAACTGTTGCAGCAGAGCGATCGCCTCTGGCAAGGCCTCGGTGCCATCCCCCAAGTTCATTGCCTACGGGACAAAGCACCGGAAGCGGGGCTCGTGTCCTTCACCCTGAGCCATGGACAACACAGCGCGTTAGTCGCAGCCCTAGAGAAGCAGGATTACCATGTGAGGCTAATTGCAGATCCCAACTGCGTACGAGCCTGTGTTCATTACCTGACGCTGGATGAGGAGATTGACGGGTTGGTTGGGGCGATCGCCGCCCACCTTGCCTAGGGGCAGCTCTCCTCGGGCTTTCATCCTCAAAGCCCAACGCAAAAGCCCAACGCAAAAGCCCAATTCAATGCGAGACGAGACGACTCACGAGTCGGTAGACATGTTGGCTAACGGCGCTTCAACTTCGCTCAGCCCTCAGCCCTGGCAGGCTAACGGTTTCGCCGGTTGAGTGGAGCCGATCCCCCTGAGCTTGTGTCGAAGGGAAACTAGCAGCAGCAAAAGCTATGTTGATTTCAGGCCGCCTATTCGGGCCGCCTATTGATGTTGGGCGGCCCAACTGAAACAACGAGCCCACAGAAAAAACAAAGAGCCCGCAGTTGTCTGCGGGCTCTTTGCTGGGTTTTACAGGGTTCCAATTAGGATTGGAGTGAGCCTGTATCAGCCCCCGGCAACGGCGGGAACGATACTAACTTCATCGCCATCGCTGAGTTCAGTCGCTTGATTTTCGAGGAAACGAATGTCCTCTTCATTGACATAGAAATTGAGGAAGCGACGCAACTTACCGCTGTCATCGCACAAACGCGCCTTGATACCGGGGAAAGAGCCTTCCAAGGACTCAATCAAGGTGTCGATGTTGGTGGCATCGCAATCCACAGAAGCTTCGTTATTGGTGAACTTCTGGAGGGGGGTCGGAATCAGAACTTTAACGGCCATGGTCAATTAGTCAGTAAATCGTATTTGAAAAAACAGAGACAAGTCAGAACAGGACAAGTCAGAACAGTCAATCAAGACTGTTGGGTGGGAGCAGCAACGCCACCCCCCACAAGCATAGGCCTAGGCATTTTGCCCGTGGGATTTTACGCGATGCTGTCCCAAAACCGAAACTCAGAGATTAGACCAGACTAGACAGAAGTCTGCTTCCACTCCAGACGCTCCAGCGTGCGTGCCCGCTCAAGGGCCTCTTCAAAACTAGCCAACTTGGGCTCAATCAGGTGGGGCTGAGACACTTCGCCCTGCACGGACTCTTGAGTCTTGAGACCATTGCCCGTGATGTACACCACGGTGGTTTCGTCGGGGCTAATTTTGCCCGCTTCCACCAGCTTCTTCAGCACAGCGATGGTGGTACCGCCAGCCGTTTCGGTGAAGATCCCCTCAGTTTCAGCGAGCAGCTTGATGCCCTCGATGATTTCGGGGTCAGTCACATCATCAATGTTGCCATTGGTTGCCCGGGCCTGCTCCAGCGCGTACACACCGTCAGCAGGGTTACCAATGGCAATGGACTTGGCAATCGTATTGGGCTTCACGGGGGTGATGAAGTCGCGACCCTCTTTGAAGGCCTTGGAAATCGGGGAGCAACCTTCAGCTTGGGCTCCGCTGTAGCGGACCTTCTTGTCTTCCACGAGGCCAACTTTGACAAATTCCTCGAAGCCCTTGCGGATTTTGCCAAACAAGGAGCCCGATGCCAGCGGTGCAACGATATGGTCGGGCAATTCCCAGCCCAGTTGCTCAGCCACCTCATAGCCCAAGGTCTTAGAGCCTTCGGAATAATAAGGACGCAGGTTGATGTTCACAAAACCCCAACCGTGGGTATTGGCAACTTCGGAGCAGAGGCGGTTGACTTGGTCATAGTTGCCTTTCACGCCCATGACCGTGGGGGAGTAGATCACGGTGCCCAGGACCTTACCGGCCTCTAGGTCGGAGGGGATGAAGACGCAGCAGTCTAGGCCAGCGTGGGCTGCGATCGCCGCCGTCGAGTTAGCCAAGTTACCGGTGCTCGCACAGGAGACCGTGCTGAACTCCAGCTCACGGGCACGGCTCAGAGCCACAGACACGACCCGATCCTTGAAGCTCAAGGTCGGCATGTTGACCGCATCATTCTTGATGTAGAGCTTTTTGAGGCCAAGGCGACGGGCCAAACGATTGGCTTCCAGCAGCGGCGTCATGCCCGTGCCGACATCAATGTAATTTTCGGTTTCAACGGGCAGGAAGGCACGGTAACGCCAGATGGAGTTCGGACCCGCTTCAATGGTCTCGCGGCTCACCGTCTTGCGCAGTACGTCGTAGTCATAGACCACTTCCAACGGACCAAAGCAGACATCTTCGCAAACATGCATAGCCTTGAGTGGATACTCCTGACCGCACTCCTTACATCTCAGGCCCTTGAGGGCGCTTTCCAAAGTGGTCGTTCCGACTGTGTTGAGAAGGGCCTGAGTCATAGCTAAATACCTTATCCTGTGGGCGTTTTACGGCTTCGTCTTTTCAGTTAGGCGAATCCTAGCATGGGGGTATTCACGGGTCAAACATACCCGACTTAATAAGTCGGGATTAAAGCATTTGAACTACTTTCTAGGATTCGATGCATGTCTCCCAAAGCATTCCTAGTTAAGGCACCGAAAAAACAGCCGACCATGGCACGGTGGACCCTTGGGATGTGAGGACAAAGTCTCCGTGGGTGAGAGCAACAAAATAGGGCGCAGACGGATTGGAGTGAGACGACGCTGCTGCAGCCCCTGGAGGAGCAGTCTTGGGCATGGGAATAGCCTCTCCACGGACAGACGCAACAGGTTTCAATTCCTGGGAGACAGGGGAATTGGCTAGTTCCAAGGCTTCCTCCTGGGGTAGCGTCATCAGATCCGATGTCATCGTCCCCGATGCGAAGTCCAAACGTTCCACTCCCCAAAACAGAGCATTGCGCAGGACCCGCTTGACGCTGCTGGGCAAGCGCACCTTCAACGCCTCACTCACCTCTAGCGCACCATCAATGTCGAGATCCACATCAAAGGTTCCGTCCATTGATGTCGAGCACGTCTGTGTTCGACAGGCGTTCCAAACCTCTGGGTCCAGGCCCTCTGCGCTGATAGCCCCCGTCTGGTCATCGTATTTGAAGACAAACCGGGTCGTTTGCGGGGAAGCTGGTTTTGTAGAACCTGAGTCTGTAGAAACTGGTTTTGTAGAACCTGAGTCTTTAGAAACTGAGTCTTTGGATTCAATCCCCATCAGCAACGACGGATTGACCGATTCATCCACCACGCTCAGTGTTCCCTCCCCAACAAAACGGTATTGGAACATCATCTCCAACTGAGTCGGTGTCAGTCCCTGGGGTAAGTTGTAGGCCTTGGTCGCGGCAGCCAAGGCCCGATCAAAGGCAGGCGACAAAATGCGACGCAACGGAGTGGCATCGATGGCGATCGCCCCATCTAAAAACTCAGTCTGCCCCGGCGGCATCGCCACCTGCCCCGCCAAATTCGTCGCAGAGAACTCAACTTCAGAGGGCACCTCTTTCTTCAGGGCTCGACTGAGTAAACGACGGGTCAAGGGATTAATTTGAGCTTCTGCATTAACGCGGCCAGTTTCATAGCGCAGGGGAACAGCCACGGGATTCATTGCCACTGGATTAGCAGCCCAGGACTGTCCTAGGGGCAGTAATCCAAGGAATAACGTTGCGACGCTCGCAGCAAAGACATTGGGCATAACGCACCGGTCAGAGACAGAGAATTACGCTGAGCGTAAACGACCCCAAACTCAATGCCCAGGGAGCATCCTGCCCCAAGGTTAGGGGGAGCTGAACCATGCAGCCCACTCCCTCAATCATGCAAAGACGCAATGCTGAATATCCCCCCCCGAAAAACCAAAGATATACGAAGAAGATTTCGCTTCACCGAAGAATCCACCTATTGTGCAAACAGTAGAACTCAGTGCGTCTCTCAGCGTTGTTATGAATTTTGACTTGTTGGGATCTCTCAATCCATGGCGATCGCGGTCGTTTTCTCCGTCCTCACGATTAGCGACCCCGGAAAAGTCCCCCACAGCATTCCGACGTTTCCCACCCGTTCAGGCTGGCAACCCCCTGGTGCTTGTGGCAGGTGCAAGTCTTGTGGCAGGCATGCTCACGATTGTTGGATCAACAACAATATCTCAAGCAGCATCCCTGCCCTCTCTCTCCAATCGGCTTCAGCCCAATCAGCCTGTCGGCCCCAACCTCATTCCCCCCCAGCTCGTCGCCCAATCCGTCTGGCAAACATTCCAGCCTAAGGAAGGTGGCTTTTCTATTTTGATGCCAGGCGAACCCACCCCCCTGGGTGCATCCTTTGAGGTCAAGGGCATTCCCCTTAACCTTCGACAATTTGTGTCTTCCCAGCAAAACGACACGGTCGTGTATATGGCTGGCTGGCTTGATCTGCCCTCTTCCGAACTACGAGAAGTGCCTGTGAAAGCGTCCTTAGACAGCGTTCAGGAGGGCTTTCGTGCCAGGCTCAACGGAGAAATCTTGCATGCCTTCGAAGTGAAGTTGTCCGGCAATCCGGGACGCCACTACAAGATGAATGCCTGGATCGATAACCGCTCCTATAGCGTGACCCAACGGGTTTATCTCAAAGAGAATCGAATCTATCAGCTCACAGCCATGGTTCCCCGGCGCATCGAATTTGACTTGACCCGCAGTGTGCAGGGATTTCTCAAGTCGTTCCAGTTTGTTGCATCGACCCAAGCCCAAGGCTGACAGCAGCGCGATCGCGCCCCTCTTGCTTCGCTCGATAGAGCATCATGTCAGCACAGCTGAGTAAATCTGCAGCCATGCCCGAGTTGGCAGGGCACATCGTTGCAACCCCCACACTCACCGTCACATAGTCTGAGTTAATCTCTGATGTGCAGTGGGGGATTTTCAGGGCGCGAACAGCATCTAGAATGACCTGAGCCAAACGTTGAGCCTCTACACGATCGGCTTGGGGAAGCAGCACAACAAACTCTTCCCCACCATAACGAGCTGCAAAATCAGAGGAACGACGCGAGCAAGATTGAATGGCCTGGGCCACCTGATAAAGGCAATGGTCCCCAGACATGTGGCCATAGGTATCGTTATAGCGTTTGAAATAGTCCACATCTAGGATTAGGAGGCTGATTGGGAGCCGCTTTCGCAACATCCGGTCCCATTCCTTTTGGAGCTGTTGGTCAAAGTAACGTCGATTGGCAATTTGGGTCAATTCATCCAGATGAACCAATTGTTTGAGGCGTTCGTTTTCTTGCTGAAGCTGTTGCAGCGAACCGGGGGATGCGTTACTCGTTTCCCAGTGTTGGGTCGCAAAGAGTTGGGTCGCAAAGAAATGTCGGTAGAGATCACAGGACGGTTTCCAGCGGTCTCCCTGGGGGGTAATTAAACCCAAACTGTTGAGGCGATAGGCATGCATGGGATCAATCTCTGCAGCCTCATCTCCAGTCACAATGAGCCGTAGGGCGATCGATAGGTCGGGTTGTTTCTTCAGCACCGAGAGATAGTTTTGGAGCTGAGCAGCAAAAATTCCAGCCTGGGTCGGTGCAGACTGAAGCTGTTGTTGCAGCGACATTTGCCCTGTACTCAGATGGTAGAGCGCAGTCCGCACTAAGTGGGGATGGCCACCCAACATTTGCATGAGCTGGTTGAGCCCGTCAGGGCTAAAAGGGGGAAGCTCATGGCGCTTGGCCAAGTCCTGTACCTGTTCTGCGGTGAACGAGGGCAGTTGTACTGGCAAGCCTACATTGAAGGGAGACTGGTTGATATTCAGAGGGACGTAGATTTCGGTGGAATGGCTAACAATCAATCTCAAGCGCTGAAAGGATTCCGTCTGCTTGCCCTGTTCATGCCAAAACCGCAGCATGGGCAGAAAGTCTTTGGCGATCGCCGCATGCTCAAAAATTTGCTCCACCCGACTCAGCGCCAAGACCAATGCCTTGGGGCAAGCCTCCAGCAAATAATCTTCAAAGTATAGGGTGCAGCTCAGCTTTGCCCCAATATCCTCATCCCAATAGTCATCCAGTCGGCTTGGCAGACCCAGTTGGGTACTGACATTGGCACAGAACCACCGCAAAAAACGACTCAGGCTCTCATAAATACTCTGATCAGCCGACTGAAAATCGATTTTTACGCGACTGTAATCCAAAGATTCGGCATGTCTGAGCATTCTCAGCAGGAGAGAGCCCTTGCCCATACCGTTGGGGGCTCGAATTCGGATGACAGTACCGGGGGTCACTAGCTCACGACAAACCAGCGACTCTATCGGGGGCCGCTCAACATAAAGCTGTGAATCTAAAGGAACTGCACCGCTAGGAAATTCCACAGACATGGTTTTGGAGAAGACCACCTCAGTATGCCCGGACGCGATCGGTCTTTGTCTAAAGAGACCTCAGTGTACCTGAGGGGTCAGACCATTACGTGTTTGGAAGCGAGGGTAAGGAGGGACACCCGCCAGTAATGGTCAGCCTTTAAGCGTTATGCACTAAGCCGAAGCGCTGAGACCAGCAGCCCAAAGCTATCACTTTTTGTGAGTATATGTGAGTATCGGTCTGTCGTTCCAGGGATCAAAATCGGACAGTATGGAGATACATACGTAATATTTTTCATACATCCCTCGTTGATAATGCTGAGAACGCATACCATCGGCCACTTCGTAAGGCTCCGCCATCACAGACATTGTGAACGACCACGTTCCAAGAATGCACGGGGGGCAAACAAGCTGAGCAAAGTGCTCGGAGCGATTGGCTTGACGAGCCTGGCGATTTTGGGGGGCATGCCTCGCCGTGTTGCTGCAGAATCCGGTGCTGCAGAAGCTGTTGCTGCAGAAGCTGTTATTGGTCCAGCATTGCTTTCCTCAGGCTTACGCTCTCCAGCATTAGTTCCAAGGGAGATCGAACAACCAGAAGAAGTCTGGCCGATATTGCGTCCTGCCGAAGTACCGCTATCCGTGGTCCCTGGCGGTTTGGGAAGAGCAATGTATCAGGACTCGCTCAAGCTCATCCGCAAAATGAAGCATGGCACCGCCACCCCTCAGGCTCCACCGCTGGATCGATCGGGAGAACGACGTCTGCATCTTCAACAGCCTGGACAACTACAGCCTGGACAACAGGAGCTAGACAGCCCCAATCCTGTGCGAATGCTCTCTGCATCCGATCGTCAGCGCCGTCAGGAACAGCGAACTCCAACTCATTCAGAGGAGGATTTACAAAACCATCGCAGATTTCAACATCAGCTGAGTCTCGCCAACAATCGCTTGCAGATTCGGGGGGAAACCAGCCTAGCGAGCCAAATGGAGCTAGAGATCGATGATACGCAAAAATCCACCTATGAGATTCGTCTTCGTCGGGCTTTGGTGCGATCGCCCCAGCAGGAATTTGCCCTCTCTCTAGGCTTTCAATATCTCGATGAGGAAACCCTAGCTCCTCCTGGCGGCGTTCCTCCGCTGCCTCCCTTACAACCCTCGAGTCGTTCTCCAGGGTTGACACCGACTCGTCCAACCCCTCCTAATCCCCTCACCTTTTCGACTGCCATAACAACCCCAGCAGGAACACCAGTGCAGCCCGCAGCCGCTCAGGTCGCCCTGAGAGCTGCTCCGTCCGCGACATCTCCGCCGACTAGACAGTCAGAGCAATCCGAACAGCTTTCATCTGCGCCGTCCCCCTTGCCCCCAGCCCCAGCCTTTCCGAGTGAACAACGTACGAGCGTGATTCAATTCGGACAAGACTATACGCACCGAGACAACGCTGGAATGTGGAAGGTATCCTCCCGGCTGGATGTTGGCACAGGTCTCTTAGATGCGACGGCGGCTTCTGGTAATCGGGCAGATGGTCAATTTTGGGGCTGGGGTGGACGTATTGAGCGATCGCAACAACTCAACCGTGATCATCGCCTGACGATTCGGTTGAATAGTCAACTCACGGGTGATCGCCTGCTCACCCCCCACAAATTCAAAGTGGGTAAAGCCCCTAAAATCCCTGGATTCAGGAGTAGAGGCGTCGAGGGAGACAGCGGCATTCAGCTCATGGTGGAAGATCGCATGACAGTCCTGCGCCATCGTTTCGACTCATCCCCATTACTGCAATTAGCCCCTCTGATGGAAGTGGGCTATGTCTGGAGTCAACCCAGTGAGACGACTCAACCGGGTCCGGTTAGAGCCAGCTCCCATTTTTTGGCCACTGCTGGCTTCGGCCTTTTCCTCACCCCCACGCCACAGTCAAGGCTGGGTATCAATCTGCGCATGCCGGTGCTCTATAAAAATAGCTTGGGAGAGACCGAGGCAGAAGAAGGCTTGAGTACCACATTCAGCTATCAAGCCAGATGGTAGCCAGATGGCAAAGGTCAGGCCCGTTCAAGCTCGTTATTGCAAGCTCGTTATTGTTGGGCGTCAATCGCACAGCGATCGCTCTTCCCCTGGTACTTGGGGGCTATGCCGCAAATAATTCCGGATGTGATTGCAGGCATAGTCCACTTCGTCGAGGGCGAGGATGTCTTTGATGTTCCACACCATGACCTTGCGATCGCCCCCTGCCGTGGCTATCTCTGTCCCATCCGGGCTAAAGGCCACCGTATTGACCGTCCCCACATGCCCCGTGAGCGATCGCAAAAGGGGATTTTGCGCTGGGGATAGTTCTCCAATTTGCCAAAGCTTGATGCTGCTGTCTTCTGACGTAGAGGCTAGCCTCTGACTGTCGGGACTGAAGGCGATCGCCTTTATGTTGGCCCGGTGCCCTGACAAGGTTTGTACTAACGTTCCATCCCGATGCCAAATCTTGATGGTCTTATCCTTCGAGGCAGACGCGAGCCAGCGACCATCGGGGCTAAAGGCGAGGCGACTGACTTCAGTGCGATGGGCATCAAGTGATGTACTAACAACATTATCTTGCCAAAGTTCGATTGTTCCTTCCTTTGAACCTACCGCGAGTAACGCCTCGGTTGGGCTCCAGGCGAGAGCACTGATGCCGCTGTCATGGCTAGACCAGACCTGTTGGGGCTGCTCTGAAAAGGAATGATCGATGCTGATGTCCCACAGTTGAATTTCCCCATAGTGAGTCCCAATCGCGAGGCGATCGCCCGCGGCAGACAGCGCTAAAGCCTTAGCACCCTTAGGTAAGGGTCGAGAGGTGGGGCCAGACCCATCAATACGACTCACCCTGAGTTCTTTAAATCCAGACATGACAGCCGTGCTCTTTCCATTGGCACTGAACGCAATGCCCGGACCACCGCCCGGCATATTGATACTTTTGGCTGGGACCGGTTGAAATTGCCTCGTGGAGTTGCGTTGCCAAGTATTCATGCGCTGATCGACAGAAAACGATCGCAGCTGTTGACCATCATGGCTGAAGGCAAGCCCTGTGATCGCATCGGTGTGAGCCGCCAGGATGGTGTGGAGGGAATGACCTGTCTTCCATAGCCGCACCGTACTATCCGCAGCCCGAGACACCAGCCAGGTGCCATCGGGGCTAAACTTTAGCTCGTGGATACCGCCCCGATGGCCAAAGATGCTGTGGATTAAGCTACCCCCCACATTCCAAAGGTGAATGCCCCCATCACTATCCGCCGCCGCTAAGCGTTGTCCATCGGGGCTAAAGGCCAGTGCCCTCACCTGAGACCTTAAACCCAGTAGGGTTGGGAGCGGTTCGCCATCTGGCTTCGTGAGACGAATTTCGCCATCCACATGGGCAGTGGCTAGCAGTGGATCGGTTGGGCTAATGGCCAAGGCGAGTATGGGTCCCCCAGCGGTGGGGAATGTCTGTAATTTCTCCCCTGCTCGATCCCAAATTTGTACATTGGGCCTGCCTTTGAACTGCTCCATCATGGAGGATAAATGATGCTTAGGAGGAGGTGGCGCGTCACCCTTGAAGGAGAATCGAGGAGGACGGCGACCCTGCATAAATCCTAGGGAGCGAGCCAGAGGCTGTTCATTCCCCTGGGCATCGATCGTTTTGGGAGACGCCAGTCGATAGGTGGAGGCAATAAAGTCACCTTGGGGGCTCATGGCAATTTGGCCCAACGGATAATCTGCGGCCAAGAGGTTGAGACGACCAGACTCTAGGTTGAGTAGATTGAGGCCGTTTGAAATTTTGATTAGGAGTTGTTGGCCTGTTGGTTCAAAGGCCCATTGCCGCAGTGGGGACAAGCCCTGGTCAAAGGTCTTAATGAGTCTCCCCCCCAGACTCCAGAGCTGGATACGATTATCTTTGAGGGCGATCGCCATCTGCGTCCCATCCGGGCTAAACAGAATTTTTTCAACCTCCAAGATCGGGAAGCTATCCGCAGCCTGCAAAAAGGAAGGCTCTGCCCGCTCCCCGCTGGGATGCCAAAAGGACAGCTCGCCTTCTAGGGTGACGATTCCGATCAGATCGCCCTGGGGGTGAATATCTAGGGAAACCACCTCGGTGGCAAACTCCAGTTGATTCATCGCATTGGCCCCATCCAGCAAGCGTTGCAGGACTTGAGTGACACGCTGGGAGAGGGCCTGGGGGGGATGATGAAGCCGTTGGAGTTTGGTTTTCGCAGCAATGATCTGTTGAATGGCTTCGAGTTGGTGGTGGGACTCAAAGCGGCCCTCGGCGGCGGTGGCGATCGCCCAAATCTCGCTCCTCTGGGTTTTGCGATACTGGAAAAACGTCACTGCGCCAAAGCCCACTGCGATGAAAAAGGCCGCACTCACGGCCCCCAGAAAACGTCGCTGAAGATTGCTAGCCTGTTGTTCCTGCTTCAGTCGTAATTGCACTTTTTCCGCTTCTGCTGCCCGCCGCTCAGCCTCAAGGGTCTGCCGAACGATTTCGCGATCGCTCTCCACCGAAGCCGACAAAAACTGATAGTCCTCATCTCCCAGGCGTTTGCCTTGGGACCAAAGCTGCGCATCCTTAAGCGCTTGACCACGCAGCAATCGTGATTCATCCGCCCGCCCTGACGCCAGCCAGATTTCTAAGGATTGGGCATAGGGCCGCAAATGGCTGAGTTGCTGCTCGACCCACTTGACATTAAAAACCTTGGCATAGATGGGATTTTTCACCCGTAATCTGCCCCCTTGGCGAATGACCAATCCAGACAGGAGCAGCTCCATTTGTTCCCGACTATCATCATCAGAAATCGGTTCATCTCCCCCTAGGATGCGTTGGTAGATACCGAACAGTCGCCCCACGGTTTCCGGATGGTTCAGCAGACGGTTGCGAATGGTTCGCAGGTGTTCGGGCTCATCCTGAGACTCCCACTCCTTCAACATTCGTTCAATCACCAACTGCTCGACCCAATAGGCTTCATTGCCGGGCGGTATGGTCAAGTCACCGCTAACGCTATCTTGGCTAAAGCTGACCGCCAATTGGCACAGTTTTTGGGTCAGGAAAGGTTGGCCGTTGGTCCAGTACAGAATTTCGTGAAGGACGGCCTGTTTGCTGCCGCTCTGGAGAACCAGACCCTGGGCCAGAGGACGAGCTTGGTCTGGGGTGAAGCCAGTGAGTTCGATGGGGGTGCCAATATTAAAGGGAGTGCGGGTGCGATCGCGAATCAAATCCGCAGGAGTTGCCACGCCCAAAATCACAAAGTTAATCCGCTGATACTCGGGGTTTGTCGCCCGTTGGTTATAGCAAAACCGAATCAACGCAAAGAAATCATCCACGGAAAAGGGCAGACTCAGGATGCTGTCCACCTCATCCACAAAGATGATCAGATTCTCATGGGGAAATTGCTTCAGCAACACGTCTTCAATGAAGTAGCTGAGGCGTTGAAGTAGAGAAATATCTTCCTCGTCTTTCCACCAGTCATTAATCTTGACCTGCTTGAGCAGTTTGAAGCTACGCCACAGGTCCTTGACAATGCCCTTGTACCACTGAAGGGGGGTGATATTTTCGCTGCCGATATTCGTCAGGTCCAGCGTGGCACAGCGATAGCCTTCGGCCTGTAGGCGATGGCGCGTTTGCACCATCAATGAAGACTTCCCCATCTGGCGAGAATTGAGGACGTAGCAGAACTCTCCCCGGCGCAGCGCCTCGTAGAGAGCGTGATCGGCCGTTCGTACGACATAGCTTGGAGCATCACGGGTGAGGCTTCCTCCTACCTGATACTGAAGTGTTTCCAAAGGACTGACCTCCCAGAGACTCCTGCGCTCTCACTCAAAGGGATGGCGATGCAATGCGACACCCACGATGTGTGGGAGCACAACTCATCCCTTCGCCGTACCTAGTGTCCCCGGTTACACAATTGAGAGCAATCCGAGCCGAAGGGGCAAACGGCCCCGGATATAACAGTTATCACTTTTGATATCACTTTTGATATCACTTTTTATGAGATTTTTTGATGAGGAATACTGAGAACATGCAGGTTAGGTTTCTTAATTTTCGATTGTGGGAGAATACAGAAGACCATCAAAAGCTGCAAATCGCAGTCCGATAGAGAGGCACTGAAATGGATAACAGTGGCATGGAGAACATCAAATCGGTGTAATGGAAACGGTCTCAGACGTTTTAATTTGGCTCGATCGCTGGCTTTATGAAAAGACTGGAGAACACCTGAGTGATCTCCAGCGAATTCTGATACAAGAGTCCTGGCAGGGCAAACGTAAGACCTATGGGCAGATTGCATCGGAATATAACTATTCGACAGGCTATATTCAGCAGGTTGTTGGGCCAAAACTCTGGCGATTGCTGTCGCGGGCTACGGGGCAAAAAGTAACCAAGACAAACGTGCGATCGGTACTCGAAATCTGTATCCACGATGCGATCGCGGCGTCTCACACAGCATTATCCACAAGTACTCCCTGCCCCCTCGAATCCCCTGGGGACAGTGTGCCGCTAGACTCTAGGTTGTACATACAGAGACCCCCCTACGAGCCTCAATGTTATGACGAAGTTCTCAAGCCCGGTGCCCTGATTCGAATCAAGGCTGCACGGCAAATGGGTAAGACATCGCTGATGAAGCGCCTGCTTGTCCAAGCTGAAGAAGCCGGGTACCGGACGGTTTATCTCAATTTTCAACAGGTTGAGCGCGATCGCCTCAATGACCTCAACCTCCTTCTGCGGTGGTGCTGCGCCAATATTGCCCGACAGCTCTCCCTAGCGCCCCAACTGGACACCTACTGGGATGCGGATGTAGGCAGCAAAATGAGCTGTACCCTCTATCTCGAAGGACATGTTCTAGAGAACATTGATTGTCCGATTGTTTTGGCGTTGGAAGAGGTGGGTGAACTACTGGAAAATTTGCCAGTTGCCCAGGATTTTTTAACCATGCTTCGTGCCTGGCATGAGAACGGTAAAAGTGATGCACAGTGGAAAAAACTGCGACTGATCATGGTTCAGTCCACAGAAATGTATGTGCCCCTCAATATCAAT
>CALIJJ010000004.1 GCA_938017515.1 uncultured Pseudanabaenaceae cyanobacterium | reverse complement strand
TTAAATTTTCACTCTATCCAAATAAATATGGCTCCTAGGCCAAAGAATCGCCGTCTAGATTACCCAGGATGGGGGAACACTAGGTCCAAGAGCCGCGAAAGGGACCCCCTCAGCGGTGGGCTGCACCTACGCTCAGTCTTGAAATTTAATCGTGTTGTCACTGGCCTGTATGAGCCTGCTCGCAATTGACAATTCTCTGGAATAAGGACGCTATCCTATTCGTTCGTCACATTCAGGAGAATCCGCAGCAGATTGCTCAAAATAATGTGGTCTATGGGAGCGTCTTTAAAGTTTCTGAAGACTGACGATTAGAGAATATAGACCACGTCTTCTCATCCTTAGGATAGGAAGAAATCAGCCCAGGATAATCCCGTTACCGATGAGCATCTCGCCTCCAGCCATTCCCAAGGCCCCCGAAATCTTGACCGAAGGGATTCACCCATCCACCCATTGCCGTATCAAACGAGCCCTCGATGTGCTGGGCGCATTGGTGGGGCTGAGCATCATGCTCGTCATGTTGATTCCTCTGGCGATCGCCATTCGCAAGGACAGCAAAGGGCCTATCCTCTACAGCCAACTACGCTGTGGATTAAACGGCAAAACCTTTCGCATTTGGAAGTTTCGCACGATGGTGGTCAACGCAGAACACCTCAAGGGCACGGTCAAAAACCAAGCCAAAGGTCTCATCTTCAAAAATGAGAACGATCCCCGGATTACGCGGGTCGGCAAATTTCTGCGCAGTACCAGCTTGGATGAATTTCCCCAATTTTGGAATGTTCTACGGGGAGAAATGAGCCTTGTCGGCACTCGTCCACCCACCCTCGACGAAGTCGCCCACTACCAACCCCACCACTGGCGACGACTCCAGGTCAAACCGGGCATTACCGGGGAATGGCAAGCCCGCGGACGCTCAACCATTGAGGACTTTGAAACCATTGTCGCCATGGACCTGTACTATCAGTGCCGCTGGTCCGTGGGCTATGACCTAGCCATCATCGGAGCGACGATCCTCTCCGTTCTCAAACGCAAGGGAGCCTGCTAACGCTCACCATCCGACTCCCTGCCGCCGCAAAAGACCCTGCAAACGGGCTGGTCGTCTCACCAGCGGATCATCGAGCTAACCAGCAGGGATCTAACCAGCAGGGATCTAACCAGCGGGAATCTATGGAACCCAGTCCCCCACGGTGTCAGTAGAATTCCGGTAAAACTGCGATGGTAGTAAGAGCCAATCGGGCAGTAAGCTCAAGCAATGCCGTATGGGAACACATCAGGAGATGTCGCGGGGAATGAGCACCAACTTGGTAACAGAGGTTCAACAAGCCTACGAAACGCAGATCCGCAGCTTCTTTGCGGATGAATCCCAAGCTGATGCTCAGGAACGGATACTGCTCCAGCATGCTTGGCCCCTGGAACCATTCGCGATGCCCAGCTTGCAAGATGCAAGCAATCGAGAGGGAATGCCCCAGGCCGTTCTCGACGCCTACGACTATTACACCACCAACGTGATGGAACAGGACTGGGGCACAGTCCACAGCGTCACCCTCCTCGTGGGAGAACACATCACATTTTCCATCTATGTGGAAACGGATGGGAGTGACGGTTGGCTGGAGATTTACGACATTGAAGGAGCGTTGCTCGGTGCTGCTCGCACTGAACTGGGCAATGTTGCCTGGGGAGAACAGGGGGAAATTCGCCGCCAGGTTCAGCGGGTCTAAGACAGCAAGCCTAAGACAACGCGTCTAATTCAACGCGTCTAATTCAACGTATTGAGTTCAATGCGCCTCATCATCCTGGATCGGGGTGGGCTGAGGACCCGCTAACCCTAAAACGCTCGGTCACCTGTGATGTCAGAGAGGGCAGGTAGAACGGTTCCGGCGATCGCGCTCTCTGGATACCCCTGGCCATCAAAGCCCAAACGAACATCTCGAAACTGCTGCTTGCTCTGAGTGCTCACCACCAAGTCGCGCCATCCTAGCGTGCGCTCCTCGCTGACCCAGATGGGCTCTCTTACCTTTTCGATCGCAGAAATAAATTCAAAGTACTGTCCGCCAGGAAGCCCTCGGAAGATCAGCAGAGTGCAGCCTCGAATGCTGCACCAATCCAATCCCTGCATCAGGACCAGCGCATCATCCACCTGATCATTATCTAAATCGATGTAGGTTTCCGAAAACGAATTATCTTGGGCGAAACTATTTTGCTGTAAGTAGTCATTCAGGGCATCCACCACCCCGCTCCCCGCAGGAATAACCCGCTCCGCAGGCTGAGCGTCCTCCACTGAAACGGGCCGAGAACAAGCCGCGACAAAAACCAGTCCCGATATCCACAGGCAGCAGACAAGCCAACGTCGGCAAGGCATCACCGTTCGAATCCTTAGCGTTCGAACCCTTTGTCGATTCATGGCAATTAGGAGAGTAGCACTCAGGAGAAAAAACTGTTTGCGATCCGGCATGAGCCAAAGCGTCTCGCTAAGTCTCACACCGAATCGCAAGATCTCCTTCTATCCTAATCGCCCAAACAAATCCCAAGACCTCGGGCCGTTTTGACCAGGGTCCCTGAGGGATCCACAGCGGCGTAGTCCTGAATCGCGTCCGCCAAGGCGACATCCTTGACCTCACGATCTTGCCAAGTCACCATGCGATCGAAACGTTCCTGGGCTATCAGATCCACCGCTGCCACACCAAACGCAGAAGCCGTTAGACGATCAAAGGGCGATGGTGTCCCCCCTCGCTGGAGATGGCCCAGAACAATCACCCGCGTATCAGCCCCAGTAGAGTCATTAATCCGCTCAGCCAGAACCTGGCCAATGCCCCCCAGACGATTCTGCCCCTGGCCACTACTGGCAACCACAGCCTCGTTGTTCTCATTGCGTACGGCTTCTGCAACGACGACGAGGGAGTAATTTTTCCCCAGCGTCTGATTCTGATGAATCTTAGCCGCAATTTTCTCTAAGTTGTAGGGGATCTCAGGAATCAAAATCACATCCGCCCCCCCCGCAATGCCGGCACTGATGGCGATATGGCCAGCATCCCGCCCCATGACTTCCAAAATGATCACGCGGCTATGGCTTGCCGCCGTGAAATGCAGACGGTCCACGGCCTCTGTCGCAATGTTCACCGCGGTCGAGAATCCGATCGCCCGCTCGGTCACTCCCACATCATTGTCAATCGTCTTAGGGATACCCACAAACGGAATATTTCCTTGGTTCGCCAGCTTACGCAGAATACTCAGGCTACCGTCTCCCCCAATACCAATCAGGGCTGAGAGACCCAACTGATGGTAGTTCTCCAAAATCGTCCCCGTCATATCCTTAACCGTGCCATCCGGCTGGGGATAGGCAAAGGGACTCCCATAATTTGCAGTTCCCAAAATCGTGCCCCCCGCCGTCAGAATGCCATCGACATCATCCAACCGCAATTGGCGGACCTTTGGCGGCGAAGACATCAAGCCGTGGGTTGATTGCTCAATCCCCAAAACATCCCACTGATAGGTCGAGACAGCCCGGTGAACAATTGCTCGTACCGCTGCATTAAGACCCGCACAATCTCCGCCGCTCGTCAGCACGCCAATACGTGGTTTTGAACCCTCCCCAGAAGAAAGTTCAGCACCCAGGGGTTGACCATCGAGGGAGCGGGCCACGGAGCGAAAAACACGAGAATTCATGGCCACTTCTCCTTAAAGATTGGCAAATTCAAAGATTGTCAAAAATCAAAATTTATTG
The DNA here is from genome assembly GCA_938017515.1 of uncultured Pseudanabaenaceae cyanobacterium. Lineage (GTDB taxonomy): Bacteria > Cyanobacteriota > Cyanobacteriia > PCC-9006 > JAAUQQ01 > JAAUOP01. Next base: position 7,105 of record CALIJJ010000004.1, on the reverse strand, counting down.
AACGGGACTGCGATATTCCCCTTGCAATTAGAACCCTGCAATTAGGACAGCGCAGACCACCGGACTGATACTACGGCTGAGGCGGTTCGCGGTTCATGCTCTGTCAGCAATTCAAGGAGAAAGTCAGGATTTCGCAACGGTTCGCAATGACGTTGTAATATCCCCAGATCCATCCCTAACAGCAACGAAAAAAATCTGAGATCATCACGCTGCAAGGCTTAGATGGATTTGTTGGAAATATGTGGTGTTCCCCTCTCTCTCTCTGGGAAATATAGGCTATGGGTCCAGGATGAGCGTTCGGCAAATTCGATGACTATGCTCAATATTCCCTTAACCCCAATGGGTGAGTCTCGGGAGCAAAACCAAACGATTCTTTACGAGGATTTGTGCTCTTACATCTACCGGGAGCCGCAAAAATCCTCACGCAGCAACGCACAACACGACGGTAATCGTAGCAGCCGTGAAGCCAAAGCCGCTCCAGAGGAGAGCACCTCCGTAGGGGAGCCATCGGACAACCGATTAATTGTTGCGCTGCAAGCCAACGCAACCCATGCCTCCCAATTGCAGCGGGACTATGTCATCACCCGAAATCTAGACCTGCCCATTCTCTTCAAGGCCTTCGGCTTTTCCCATGAGCCCCAAATGCATTTCATGCTTGTTGACGAGGGTTGGTTGCCCTTGGCTCATGCCGTCCATGATCTGTCCGTCTCTCGTTTCTGTGCGATCGCGCTTGCCCTCATCCAAGGCATTCAGTCCCTCCACGACCAACACATCAACCATCGTGCCCTGAGTCTGGGTTGTGTTTGGGTTCACCCCCAGAAGTCCGGCATCAAACTCTCCAATCTGGGAATGGCACAGTTTTTGGCCCAACCTGAGGCCCTGGTCTTTCAGAACGATATCCTAGCGCTAATCACAATCTTGCAGACCCTGTGTAATCACGTCATCGCTCCCCATCAACAGACCCTCAGGGCAGCCACTGGCGACGCCGAACAGAACACCGAATTTGTAACGCTGCAAACGCTGCAACAGTCTCTAAAAAAATCCCAGGCGCATGACTCAGGCGTCTCCCTGCAAGCGCTACAAACCCACATTAGACAAGCTGCTGGCGAGGCACCAACCGCCCCTGAAAGCACAGCTCCAGCCTTTACCCTACCGAACAAAATTTATGGGCGAGAAGCCGAAATCACCACCCTGCTCAAGACTTACGAGCAGGTGGGAGAAAGCGGCACAGCATTAGTTCTACTCACAGGGGCCTCCGGCGTGGGCAAGACCGCCGTCGTCGATGCAATGGTGCAGCAACTCCAGCCGCGCTGGCAGACCGCGTCCAAGCGAACCACAACCGCCCAAGCCCTGTCTCCCTGGTGCCCCACCACCCCACTGATTCGCTGCAAATTTGAGCAATTTAATCCTCGCATTCCGCTGGAAGCTATCACCGCCGGAATGCGTCACGTCCTCAAGGAGCTGGACTTCCAAGACTTTGAAGAAGCGCTTGCCTGCGCAGACAATCCCCAAACTCATCGGGCAGAACTGCTGATGCCCTGGATACAGAGCATGACGAGCCCCAGTCAGCCTCTGATCCTCGTTTTAGATGACCTCCATTGGGCCGATCATGCCTCCCTGGATTTTATGCAGCGGGTGGCGAATCTAGGCGCCAGGGCTCCAGTGCTCGTCGTCGGCATCTATCGAGAGCAGGAGGTCGGACCGAAGCATCCCTTAATGACCTTAGTCAAACAGCTACAAAAACAGCAGATTAGCTGCCAAACCCTAACGCTGTCCCCCTTACCACAGGAATGCTTTGACCAATGGATCCAGGAGGTCTTGGGGGGTGATCAAGCCACGGCAACTCGCCTAGCAGTCTTGGTTGAGCAACAAACCCAAGGCAATCCCTTTTACATTAGACAGTTGCTATTCGCACTGCATCGCCAAGGCTTCTTTCGCTATGACAGCTCAAACCATGACTGGCACTATGATCTCGCCGCATTGGAAGAGCAGCTAACGAGGGAGGACTTGGTGGAATTCCTGGCGCGTCAGCTATCCGCCCTGCCCGAAACAACACAGCTTGCACTCCAATTAGCGGCTTGCCTAGGCAATCAATTTCAGCTCAAAGCCCTCGCCGATATCTATCCCCTGACTGAATCCATTGCCGAGCCGGGTTCAGCAACCGTTTCTGGAGCCAGCACCGACGACTCCCTCCTCGATGTAGAAGTCACGCTCTGGCCTGCTCAACAACAGGGCTTTGTCCAATGCATCGACAACGATCGCTACCGCTTTACCCACGATCGCATTCAGCAGGCGGCCTGCTTACTGTTGCCCCGAGTCAACACCGAGGATAACGGCAAGCAAAATCGCTGGACAATCGCCCAAACCTTGCTCAGCAGTCTCCCCATGGCCGGACGAGACTCCCAGGTCTTTGAAACCATCGATCAGCTCGATCCCGCCTGGCATCTCGTACAAAACCCTGAACGGCGAGCACAGCTGACCCTGCTCAACCTCGTCGCGGGTCGTCGAGCCCTGGTCAACCAAGACTATGCGGCTGCTATTCGTTACTTCACTCGGGGGTTGGAATGGCTCCCCAATGATGCCTGGGAAAACCACTATGAGCTCACGCTTGATCTGCACGAAGCGGCCTGTGCCGCCGAATATCGACACACCAACTTCTATCGGGCTGCCAGTCTCACCGATGTCATTCTCGATAAAGCTCAGGGACTACAGGATCAGGCGAAAGCCTATGAAATTCGGATTCGTCTGCACGCCGCCGCCGCCCAGTATGAGCAAGCCATTGATTTGGGCCTCAATTATCTAGAGCAGTTGGGAGTCTCGCTCGGTCAACGGGCCCAGTCCCCCCTCTCCATGGCCGAGCTCGAACAGTTGCCCATGATGACCCAGCGCGCACATTTACTGTCGCTGCGGCTCCTATCACTGCTGATTTTTCCCTGTCTCCATGCCCGTCCGTCCCTCTTCCCCCGCTTGGTGGGAACCATGCTTCAGTTGACCCACCAATTTGGGCTATCCAGCTATGCAGCCGTGGCCTACAGCGGGCTTGCGGTCCTCCGGCAGGATTTGGTCATTGCCCAGCAGGCCCTCTGGATCCTGGAAGAACTCAATGTGCAGGAAATGCGTGGTCAGGTGCTGCTGCTGATCACAGCACGGGTCTATGTTTGGCAAACCCCCCTCCATGAAATTGAGGATGCCCTGGCGCAAATTGTTCAAGTCGCCCTGGAGGCCGGAGAACTCGAGGTCGCCTCCCAAGCCACGGTGCATTATTGCAGCTACCAATTCTTGAGTGGCCGATCGTTGACTGCGATCGCCGAGGACTACCAGCTCTATCAAGAAATGGTGGAGACCTTACAGCAATCCCTCCCGAGTTCACTCAATCAAATCTTCCACAATCTGCTCAATGCCTTTCGTCGTCCCAAGACGACCGTTCAACAGCACTGGTGGGAACTACCGGAACCGCCTCAGACAGCCCAGGCCAACCTGGACCTCCCCGAAAAACAGTCCTCCCCGACCCCGGCAGCAACCATTCCCAGTGTTTCCGCCATGGCGTCCCTGGCCCAGGGCATGCTGCTGTTCTATGGGGGTCATCCCCGCCCCGCCCTCGCCGCCCTCGCCTCAGCATTCAGCCACCAGGTTGGCATGGTGGGTCTACTCTCCCAGGCCATTTGCAATTTTTACAGCGCGCTCTGTTTGCTTTCCATTTGTGACACGGTTTCCTCCGCGCGGCAGCAAACCCTTCTGGCCCAGGTCGATCACTTGCAAGGCCAACTGCGAGAGCGGTGGCAGCAGGCCCCCACCCTATTTCAGCACTACGACGATTTGATCACGGCGGAGCGATCGCGAGTCCTACGCCAGTGGAGCGAAGCCCTAGACTATTACGACCGGGCGATCGCCGGCGCAAAAGCCCAGGAGCATCAACAAAATCTGGCCCTGGCCTACGAACTCGCCGCCCATTTCTATGGACAGTGGCAAAAACCTCAACTGGCCGCTTCCCATTTACGCCAGGCCCATCGTGCCTATCTGGACTGGGGAGCAGTCGCCAAAGCTCGCGCCCTCGAAACCCGTTATCCCCATCTCCTCCGTAATCCCCAAGCCGATCCCTCAACGGCTGCCTCCCAGCCGTTAGAAGCCATTCAGCTAACGCCCATTCCAGACGACAGCGAGCTGCAGCCCACCCTCGATGCCATCTTACGCCTCGCCCAACGCCTCACTCCCTTGACCCACGAATGGGATAAGCTCACGGTGGCCATTCTCCAAGGTGCCGCAGAGTTGGTACCCGCCCAACGTCTATTACTGGTGGTGCAAAGTCCCCAACAACAGCAGGAGCCGCCCCGCATCAGAACCCGATCGAGGGGAACCACGGCTGAATCGTTCGCCCAAGACCTAACTGCAGCTCGACCAGGCGTGGGCAATCCCGAGGCCATTACCTGGCAAGTCGCCCTCACCGGACAGCGCCAGCGCCAGGGCTCTCTGTGGATCAAGCGATCGCCAGCCCCCGCTCCCATGCTCCTCCAGCTCCCCCCCATATTAGAAACAACCCTCAGCCAAGGCCACTCCATGCGCGAGGCCCCAGGAGCAGCAAGCCCAGGCGATCGCCCCCAACCTGCCATCCTCTCCATTCCCCTCGGCAATCCGACTGAGCCCATTGCGTTGCTGTACCTCGAATCGCCCACCGCCTTTACCGCTCAACATCAACAGCGCATTGAATTGCTCGGGCAACAAGCCGCCATAACCCTAGCCCACGCCCGCACCCAGGCTCTGCTGGAGAACACGGTGGAACATCGCACCCAAATGATGCGCCAGGAAATCATCGAGCGACGAACCACAGAGATACAGTTGGAACAACAACTCAAGCGGGCTCGCCTCTTAGAAACTATTACTCAGCAAATTCGAGAGAATCTCCATCCCGAGGAAATGTTCCAGGCCGCAGCCCAGGCCATCGGCAGCGCCTTCCAAACCAGTCGATGTATCATCCATCGCTATTCTCCTAACCACGAAGAAGCGATGTTGCCCCTGGTGGCAGAATATCTGGCTTCAGACTACCCGTCCCTGCAGAACAACCCCTTCCTGCTGGAGCGAAATCCTTATATCCAGGCGATGCTAGAGCAAAGCGGTGCCATGGTCACCAGCAATGTCTACACGCGCAGCCTAGACAATCAAACCCGGATTTTTTGTCTGCAAACGGAGCTTAAATCCCTGTTGGCCGTGAAAACCTCCAACAAGGGGGAGGTCAATGGCATCATTGCCCTGCACCAATGCGATCGCTTCCGCGAGTGGAGCCAGGATGAAATCGATCTACTCTGCACCCTCGCCGACCAAGTGGGCATCGCCCAGGCCCAGGTACAACTCCTAGAAACCGAACAACAACAGCGCCAAGCCTTAGAAAAAGCTAAAATTCAGGCCGAAAAAACCAGCCAGTCGAAGGGACAGTTTATTGCCAATCTGGGCCATGAACTGCGTACCCCCCTCAATGCCATTTTAGGCTTCAGCCGACTCATGGCCGATGCACCGGAGACAGCAGGTCAGCATCGGCCGATGCTACGCACCATCAACGACAGTGGAGAACATCTGCTCAAACTAATTGAAGACGTCATGGCCATGGCCAAGCTCGAAGCAGGACGAGCCACCCTCGACGTAGAAGATGTGGACTTGGTCAATCTACTGCGCTCGATTCGGGATGTCTTCTTTCTACAAACCAAAATCAAAGGCCTCAGCTTCACCGTAGAGCGGGACAACAACGTCCCTCGCTATATTCGCACCGACGGCGGAAAATTGCGCCAAGTGCTAATGAACCTCGCAGGCAATGCGGTGAAATTTACCCAGCAAGGCTCTATTGCGATTCGTGTCCAGAGCGAGGGCCAAGCCCAACAACTGGAAGCAGGGAATGCCCCCCTGGAACAGCTGCGTTTCGAAGTGCAGGACACCGGTCCAGGCATCCCCAGTGAAGATATCGATCGCCTCTTCGAGGACTTTGAGCAAACCGACGTGGGTCGGCGGGAAAAATCAGGCACCGGTCTCGGGCTCTCCATCAGCCGCAAACTCGTGGAACTCATGGGCGGAAACATCGCCGTCACGTCCAATCCCGCTGTGCACAAAACCGTTTTCCACTTCAATATTTTGGCGGAATGCATGGCTCCCCCAGCCCACGATCGCGCCCCAACGCCGACTCTCATCCCCGATGAAGCAGCTGTGCCTCTATCCGTTCGTCGCCGCAGCGGACCGCTGCTGACCGTCGAACATCTGTCCGTCATGAGCTGGGACTGGATCAAGCGACTAGAAAAAACCGCAACCCTACTCGATCAAGAAGCCGTTTTTCAATTGCTGGATGAAGTCCCCGAGGAGCATCGTGCCCTCGGAGACAGCATTGCCCACATTGCCCACCAGTTCGGTTACGAAACACTGATTGAGCTGGCTCAAACCTATTTGGCCAACCATCCTGACGCCTACCGCCCCGCTTGAGCCCGTCGCCTCAAAAGCGTATCCTCTGCAACAGCGTATCCCCTACAACGATTAAACACCCAGGCCCACGGGGGGCCAAGTGCTCCAGATGAACAGCGCCACAGCGGCCAGCGCGAGAACAACCTCGAGCAGGTTGCCAATCAGTGACCCGACAGCGATCGCCGCACTCACATTCAGCGACAATGACAGTCGCTCCTTAAAGTCCAAATCCTTACGGTGCAGAAACTCACCCAGAAAGGCTCCTGCCACGGCCCCAAACAAAATCCCCAGCAGCGGCCCTCCCAGGGGCAGGGCAGGCAACAGGCCAAAAAAGCCCAGGGTCATCCCCAAAATTGCCCCCAGTTGCCCCCACTTACTGGCACCAGCTTTGCGCGCGCCCCAATAGCCCGCCAACCATTCAATACCAGCACTGGCAATCAGGGTAATAAAAATCAGCACCAACGGCCATAGCGCGATCGAGAAATTGGTCACCACACACCAAACCAAGATCGCCACCAGGATCATGCTCGGTCCAGGAATCACCGGCAACACCGAACCGGCCACGCCCACCAGCATGAACGCCACTAACACCCAATATAAAATCGTTAAATCCACAGCCAATCTCCCCAGTGAAATCCCGTTAAGTCTCAGTTGTTCAAATTCAGTCAGT
>CALIJJ010000003.1 GCA_938017515.1 uncultured Pseudanabaenaceae cyanobacterium | reverse complement strand
GCTGCTTCTGGTTACGTCAGGGTTTCATATGCCGCGATCGATGGCGATTTTTCGTAAGCTGGGCATGGAAGCAATCCCGGCTCCGACGGACTTTTTGGTGGCGGAGGGGGATACGCTGAAATCGACGGCCCAGGCACGGTTGCTGAGTTTGTTGCCGGAGGTTGAGAATCTGTGGTTGACGACAAAGGCGATTAAGGAATATATCGGGTTTGTTATTTACTGGATGAAGGGGTGGGTTTAGAAATCGTCGTTGGCATAGAGAAGTGGGCTCAAGTTCATCCAGTCATAGCCTCAACCCTCCAGTCTGATACGGGCGAGACAGTATCCCCCCAGGTGCCAACGCTTCCATTTTTGAGGGAGTGCAAAAATCGATTCTCGATATCGGCAAAATCCCCATACTGCCTCAGCAACGGCGCATGGTAAGACAGCACACGTTTATCGTATAGTCAGTCCTTTCAGCTTGCATCCCGATTCACCCGAATCAGCTTGCCAGCCAACGAGCCAGCTTTGGCAATCGCCCCATCAACCCGCTCTGCCAACCGAACCTTATCCGTATCATCCTTGCAAACCACGACGCCAGCATAATTCGAATCTTGGTTATGCAACCGAATAAAATCCCGCCGATTCAGTGTCACAACTGCTTGTGCATCCGCAGTCGCAAACGCCAGCACCTCATTGTCTGGAATTCCCTGGTTTCCCTGATCTGCTTCCTGAACCGTCAAGACATCATGAGATAGCGATCGCAAATGCTCCGTTGATTTCCGAGGAAATTGTTCATCTGCATAGAGCCTCACCATTGCTCTTAATCCTCATCATTTTCTCGGATAGCTTGCTCAATCTCCTGAGCATTCGCCTTGGCATAGGCCCAAGCTCGGGAGAGCGTTGCAGCCGTCAATGTGGGATAGTTTTGCAAAATCTCTGCTTCCGAACTACCAAGTTGCTGGGCTTGAACCAGTACCCATACCGGAATTCGAGTCCCTACAATCCTTGCATCCCCACCACAGATCCCCAACGTCTTCTCAATGCCCGCCCAAACACCGCTTAAACTTTGCAGCAGAAGCTGAACGACCTCCGCTTTCTCCGCAGGACTCAACGCTAATAAATCCGCTTCTAGCTCTTGCAACGCCATAGTTTCACCGTCGCGGCAACAGGTTTCTCAGTCCCTCACAATTTTAGCGTGTTGAGTTTTGAGCGGAGTACTGGAGCAGAAACTTCAGGATTGTGTCTTGGTGGAAGCTTGTCAGCGGTCTTGCCCCGTGTCAACAGGAGATACACCGCAGGGATGAAATAGAGAGCGAGGATAGTTGCACCTGCGACTCCTCCGGCGATCGCCACAGCCAGCGGTGGCCAAAACGCCCCGCCCCCCAGAATCAACGGTGCAAAGCCCAAAATCGTTGTCAGCGTTGTTGTCAAGACATGACGCGTGGAATGAAGCACTACTTCGCGAATCGCCTGGGCATGGCCCTGGCTGGCATGGGGGTCAGACTTCAGTGCCGTCAGCACCGTGATCGAATCATTGACCGCCACACCAATCAGGCCAATGATGCCAATGATCGGGTTGAAGCCTAGGGGGAAGCCCCAAACCCACTCTGACAGGAGGCCGAGACCAATGGATAGAAAGGCGATCGCCCCAATCACCGCCGCCAATCGGAACGACCCCAACGACAGCACCAACGTCGCCACCATCAGCACCACCAACACACCCACACTCGCGAGCAAATTGCCCACGGCCTCACCCCGCTCCTCCGCCTCGCCACCAAAGGACAAGCGATACCCCGGCGGAATGACTAGGGATTGATCGAGCAACTGCTGGAACTCCATGAGGACATTGGCTGGTAGACTGCCTGCCTGGATGAACCCCTGCACCGTGTTGACTCTGATGCCGTCACGGCGAGTAATGGCAGAGCGCTTGGGTTCTAGGCTGAGGCTGCCGAGGGCATTGAGAGGCGTCGCATTCAGCTCGCCGCGATTGCTGCCATTGGGGAGTAATAAATTGAGGCTGGCAATTTGGTCGAGGCTGGCACGATCGGCATTGGGCAATCGTACCCGCACCGGCAATTCTTCGTTGCCTTCCAGCACCGAGCCGCCCGTTGCTCCCTCTAGGGTTGTGTTGAGCTGTTGGGCAATATCTGCTTGGCTGAGACCTCGGCTGCGGGCTGCGGTTTCATCGACCTGTACCGAGAGCTGCGGCAAGCTTTCACCGAGGAGGGCACGGGTGTGAGTCACCGTCGGCAGTTGTGACAGCAAGGCACGGGTTTCGTCGCCGAGGGTTTGCAGGACATCGAGATCAGGGCCATAGATACGCAGTTCAATCGGGGCATCAAACGGTGGCCCCTGCTCAAACCAACGCAGCAGAATGCGCGAGTCAGGGAAGGCTGCGTCAAGTTCCTGCTGGGTGTCACGAATCCAGGCATTGGGCACAACATCGGAAAGTTGCACAATGCCATTGGCATAGCTGGCTTCGCCTTCGCGACTGCCCACTTGGTTGTAGTAGATGCGAGGGCTACTTTCGCCCAGGAACCAGTGAATATCTTGGATTTCGGAATGCTCCAGAAGGCGATCGCGCACAGCACTAACAGTTGCCTGGGTTTGCGCCAGCGATCGCGTCGTCGGTAGCTCAATCTGGATCTGCATTTGGTCGCGATCGGCAGCGGGGAAGAATTGCAGATCCAGCGTGGTCGCCGCTAGAAAGCCCGACAGCGGCAACAGCAGCGAGAGCAGAATGGCCAGGAGCGGTCGTGCCAGGCTCCATTGCAGGGTCTTGCTGTACCAACGTGTCATGGTTGTATTCGAAATCCCGCGACGGCTCCAACGGCCAAAACTGCCCGACCCCCATAGCCGTTGCCAACCATTATTTATTCGGGCCACGAGGACTGGGGTAATCGTCAGCGCAACCATGAGCGAGGCCAAGACCGCCAGAATGACGTTAAGCCCTAGCGTCCCAATGAATTCGCCAATACTGCCGGTAAGTAGGGCAATGGGCATGAACGCTAGCACCGTGGTCAACGTGCCAGCGGTGAGGGGCGAGGCCAGATAGCCCATGCTATCGCTGACGGCTTGGGAATTACGTTGGCCCGTGCGGAGACGATTCTGAATGTCATCCACGACGATAATGGCGTTGTCGATCAGCAGGCCCAGAGACACGATCAGACCCATCACCGACATCTGATGGAGGGGGACACCGAGGAGGCTCATCAGGCCAAAGACGATGAGCACACAGAGCACGAGGGTCAGTTCAATCACTAGGGCAGACTGAAGTCCCATCATGACAACTGTCACGATAAAGAGCAGTCCTGCACCGAGAATGAGGCTGGAGAAGAGTTGTCTGAGGCGATCGCTCACATAGCGATTTTGCTCCTGCATCACGTTCATGCCAATGCCGCTGGGCAGTTGCGACTGGAACGCATCGAGGACTTTCCGAGCTGAGGCCGTCCAGAGATCCAACCGATAGCCCGATTCGACGTAAACGCCGAGGACAATACCGGGGCGATCGCTGACCCGACTCAGCGTTGAAGGCGGTTCCACAATGCCCTTTTGCACCTGAGCCACATCCCCCAGGCGAGCAAACTGCCCAGAGCTGCCAACGCCCTGCCGCAGCGGAATCTGCCGTATCTGTTCCAGGGAATTCAACTCCCCCGCGACTTCCAACACCAGTTCACTGTCGCCGCGAAGCTGACCCGCTGCACCTTTCGAATCACTCTGCTGTATTTGCTGGGCAATTTGTTGAGTTGTCAACCCTAGGGCTGCAAGCTGCTGGGGCGAAATTTCCACCGCGATCTCTTCGTCCGGTGCCCCGAAGGTGTTGACAACCTCGGTGCCGGGGAGCGATCGCAGTTCATCCTCCAGCGCCTGTGCCCGCCGCTGCAAGATGGCGTAGTTTGGCTGTTCATCCTGTTCCCAGGTGAGACCCACGAGCATGGCGTAGGCCCGAATCTCAATTTCATCTAGCTCCGGTTCCGTGCTGCCCACGGGAAGAAGCGGTTCGGCATTGCGCAGTTTGTCCCGTACCTTGGACCAAACGCCATCGACCTGATCGGGACCGAGGGATTCGTTGAGCTCAATGATGACGGTGGATGCACCGGCCCGGGACGTGGATTCGTAGGTGAGGATTTCCTTGACGGTGGCGATTTCTTCCTCAATCTTTTCGGTGACGAGGGCTTCCACGCGATCGGCACTGGCCCCCGGGAAGAAGGTCTGCACCACCGCAGCACGCTGGGTCAGTTCTGGATCTTCCAGGCGCGGCAGTCCTTGGAATGATGCATAGCCCCACAGGGCAATGAGAACGATGCAGAGGATGAGCAGTCGAAAATTGCGATAGAGCAGCGTACGCATAGTTTCTGCCGGGAATGAATAACGATCAATCGTGGTAGGAGCCGGTATTCACCGCCCTCAAAGATTTAGGATGCTCATGCAACCCTTTTTGCTCGATATTGTCTGGTCATCGCGATCGCCAGACAATATCGTTTTTGATGCCGAAATCTGACCGAGTGTGGGATGTGCGCCCCTACGGGAGGGTGACCCGTTGCCCCGGGACAATGCGTTGGGTGCCAGATTCAACGATGCGATCGCCTGCTTGCACGGTTCCTCGCACCAAGGCGCGATCGCCCTCTGTGTACAACACCTCAATGTCCCGACGTTCGACAATGCTTCCCCCAGGACCTTCTCCGGACTGCTCGGTTGCGTCTACCACTGCATAGGCTGACCACAGACCGCGATCGCCTTTCACCAGTGCTGTAATGGGTAACCAATATCCCTGGGTCGCCACCGTTTTCTCCAGTTTGAGCCGCGCGATTTGCTGGGGAGCCACGGTTTGTAGGGCTGATGGCTCTAGCCGCAGCACCAGTGGGCGGGTCCGAGTTGCCGTATCAATCTCGGGTTTCAGGGCCGTCAGTTCTGCTGGGTAGGTCTGCCCACCGATCTCCACCGCCTCACGACGGCCCATGACCAGCGCTGCGGCAATGTCTTCCGGAATGCCAATTTCCACTTCAGGGCTGGCCCCTTCAATTAGGCGCACCACGGCTTGTCCTGGGCTGAGCACTGTGCCTTCGTCCACGAGGCGATCGCCAATCGTACCGCTGTAGGGCACTCGGATCGTACTTTTTTCGATGGTGATATCGAGGTCGGCAATCTGAGCCTCAAGCTGGGCCATGACCGCCTGTTGTGCAGCCACCTGCTCTGGGCGTGTGCCGGTTTGTAATTCCTGGAGCTGACTGCGAGCGGCGGCGAGGCGATCGCTGAGGGCCTCGGCTCCAAAGGCCACTTCGTCGAAGTCTTCCCGGGCGATCGCGCCTTGCTGATAGAGATTTTCCCGGCGGACCTGCTTCGTTTTTTGGAGCGCCAGCTGATCCTGGAGGTCTTCCATGCGGGATTGGGCAGCAGCGATCGTTTCTTGTCGAGGACCGTTCTGTAATTCCTGGAGGACGGCTGCGGCTTGGGCTTTCTGGGCCAGCAATAGCTGACGTTGCGCCTCTAAATTTTGGGTGTCGAGTCTGGCGATCGCCTGCCCTGTCGTCACGGTCTCTCCGGCCTGAATCGCAAGTGCGACCAGCTTGCCTGAGCGTTCAAAGCCTAATTCGCTGGTCCGTGCTGCCTTGACCTCGCCGGTGTATTCGCGCCGGATGCTGTAGCCATCGACGGAGGCCAGTTCTAGGACCTTAACCGGCAGTGAGGGAGTGGGCTTGCGGTTGTCGGCGGCGGCGTGGGTCTCTGATTCCGCAATGGTTTGGGTCGGCAGGGCCATGTAGCCGCCGGTGGTGAGGAGGGCGATCGCCAAGATCATCCAACGCCAGTGTCCAGTGCTCTTAAGCCTAGCTGTCTCAAGCCTCGTTGTCTCAAGCCTAGTGGTCTTAAGCCTAGTGGTCTTAAGCCTAGTCACTTCCAGGCTAGATGGCATGGATTCCGTGGCATTCAGGCAGTTCGTATTGTCGCTGCCTGAATGGCCGGATGATGCCCTGAGTTCAAAGAGGTCTAGCTGCTGACCATCCATAACGAATCTTCCACCATCGATGGAGAAGTGAGGGGGTAGCCCCAAGACTATACTCAAAAAGTTGATATCCAATAAGTTGAGTATTGACTTGATGCTATATTCAACTTGTTGAGTATGTCAATTAATCAGTCTGAATCCACCCCTCCCTTCCCATGGCCCTTCCCCATACGATCCTTGCCGCCCTCAATACTGGAGCCCAGAGCGGGTACGACCTGCTGAAGGGTTTTTCCAGTGGCAGTGGTTGCTTCTGGCAAGCCACTCAGCAGCAAATTTATCGAGAGCTGAGCAAGCTAGAGGAGCAAGGATTGGTGGTGCCGGAAGTGGTGCCCCAGGATGGCCGACCGGATAAGAAGCTCTACTCGATTACGTCGGAGGGACAAGCGCTTCTGCGCGAGTGGATTGCCCAGCCCTCCAAGCCCACGCCCATTCGCGAAGAACTCATGGTGAAGGTGTTGGCGGCACACCTGGTTGATCCCCAGATCGTTATCGATGAACTGCAACGGAGGCAGCAGCAGCATCAGGAACAGCTCGAAGCTTACCAAGCGCTGTGGGAATGTGTGGGCTGTGCCAACCTGTCCGACCTATCGATGCCGCTCCAGTGCAAATGCATGACCCTACGGCGGGGTATTCGCTATGAACAATCCTGGGTAGACTGGTGCGAGGAAAGCATTGTATGGCTGCGTGCGGTGTAATGCTGGGCCGTAATCATGCGACGTTCTCACGAGTGCTAGGCAATGCAAACCCAAGGTCACGTCATCCTCAATCTCGGAATCCTGGGTCGCAAAGAGCATCCCGATTGGACTTGGCCCATTATGCTGGGAGCGCTGTATCCCGATGCGGGGTTGTACGGCTTCTATGCTTGGACGAAGCTGGTTCTACGGTTGCCAGACAGTCAAATTTGGCGCACGACGTACTTCCAAGACGACTGGCAGATCTTCTTCTCATTTTTTAATTCCATTCCCATTGCCCTGGTTGCGCTGGGGATTGCGTTGTATTACAAACGCTCGGCGATCGCCGCCTTCTGGGGCGCAGCCATCCTCCATTGCCTCGAAGACTTTCCGCTGCACCACGATGACGGCTACCGTCACTTTTGGCCCCTGAGTAATTTCCGCTTTGAAAGCCCGGTTTCCTACTGGGATAGTGACCACCACGCCGTTTGGGGGGCCGGAATTGAGCTGATCCTGATTCTGATTTCGAGCGTCTTTGTTTGGCGACGGACGCGATCGCGCTGGGGGAAGTTCTGGCTGATTCTCTTTGGCACGCTCTATGTTGTCTTCTACGCCTGGGCCTTTGGTCCCTTTCGCAGCGGTGCCCCTTTCTAAGCCACTGTTTCTTTCTAGGCCACTGTTCCTTACAACAATCTCTCAATCATGCCGAGTTTACTGCTGATTTCAGGGGGCTTGGTTGCCGGTGTCTTGGCGGGTTTGCTGGGAATCGGCGGGGGCACTGTGTTGGTGCCGATTCTGCTGCTGGCGGATCTGGAGCCCGTGCAAGCAGTCGCGACCAGTTCCTTGGCGATTATTGTCACAGCATCATCGGGAACGCTGCAAAACTGGCGCATGGGAGCGGTTCGGGGCGATCGCATCCTTGCCATTGGCTTGCCTGCTGTTTTGGCGACACAACTGGGGGTTCGCCTTGCCGCTGGCATTTCCCCTCAGCTATTGCTCATTGCCTTTGGATGCTTGATGCTCGTGAATCTGTACTTGCTCTCCCTGCGGCAGCGCTTGCTGCGTCAAGGGCAGACCATGGGCAAGGCTGATCGAACGCTGTCGTTGCAGGTTTTAACAGGGGTGTTGGCGGGGGCGATCGCTGGATTGCTCGGGGTCGGCGGCGGAGCCATTATGGTGCCCTTGCAGATGTTGTTTCTACAAGAGCCGATTAAGAAGGCGATTCAGACGAGTCTTGCGGTGGTGGTCATGACGGCGATCGCGTCCACTGTGGGCCATGCTGCCCATGGCAATGTCCAGTGGATTTCGGGACTGACCCTCGGTTTTGGCGGATTGCTGACGGCCCAACTCAGCACCCGCCTTTTGCCCAAGCTCCCGGAAGCCTGGGTCCGTGCGTTATTTCGCACTTTCCTGTTAGCGTCTGCTGCCTATAGCTTCTGGCGAGCGGCGGGTCTGGGACGGTAGGCCGAGGAGATGGCTCAGCAACAGGTCAAAAACCTCGGTTGCTTCACACCTGTCAGACGGTAAATGCTGCCCCTGTTGGCTAATGAGCAGAGGGCCTTGCTGGGGCGTGGGCGGCATTGCACCGTGGGAACCTTTGACGAGGGATGCATCGAGGGGAATGACATCCAGGAGGGTGCGGAAGCCGAGCTTCTTTTGGGCCAGTTTGCTGGCGACCGTTAGCCAGGGCCAGCGCAGTTGCGGATCCACAAATAGCTCTACGGGGTCATAGCCCGGTTTGCGGTGGATATCCACGGTGCGGGCGAAGTCCGGGGCGCGATCGTCATCGAGCCAATAGTAATAGGTAAACCAGGCATCGGGCTTTGCCACAGCAATCAGCTCCCCGGCCCGCTCATGGGCGAAGCCATGCTCCGCTTTTTCTGCGCCCTCCCAAACCGACTCAATCCCAGGCATCGCTAGCAGCTTTTGCCGAATGCCAGGAATCAACGCCTCATCTTGAACGTAGACATGGGCAAGCTGATGATCCGCGATCGCAAAGGCACGGCTGCTACCTGGATCCAGCAGCTCTTTGCCCAATTCTTCACGGATGGATAGGTAACCCTGCTCACGCAGTATGCGGTTGATGTGAATGGGGTGATTCACATCGGTAATGCCATATTCAGACAGCACGATGACCTGCGTATCCCGAGCCTCGTAAAAATCAATCAGATCGCTCACGACTCGGTCTGCGTCATCTAGGTCCTGCGCAATACCTTTTGCACTGGGGCCCTGTTGTTGCAAGCAATAATCGAGATGGGGAATGTAGACCAGGGTTAGGGTCGGCGCATGGCGTGCTTCAACTTGCTTGGCTGCCGCCGCAATCCACTCACTGGCCTGGATGGAGGTCTTGGGCCCCCAAAACTTAAAGAGCGGGAATTGGCCTAATTCGGCTTGCAGCTCATCCCGTAGCGGGGCGGGCTGAGTGTAGATATCGGGTAGCTTCCGGCCATCGGCGGGATACATTGGCCGAGGTGTAACGCTGATATCTGCGCTGGAGTACATGTTGTACCACCAAAAAAGATTGGCGCAGGTAAAGCTGGGGTCGATGCTGCGGGCGACATCCCAGATCTTGGGCGACTGGACGAGGTGGTTGGACTGTCGCCAAAACTTGACCTCGCATTCATCGCGAAAGTACCAGCCATTGGCGACGATGCCGTGCTCGCTGGGAGCTTTGCCGGTGAGATAGCAGGCTTGGGCCGTGCAGGTGACGGCGGGTAGTTGGGGGCGAATGGAAACCTGCTGTCCCTGAGTTGACCAGGCTGTTAAGCGCGGCATTTTGCTGAGGAGGTCGGGGGTCAGGCCCACGACATTGAGAACGACTGTTTTACGCATGATGGATGAGGGGGAGATTCGCGGACGTCTGGTCCGATATCTGGGCTGATGTCTGGCCCAATATCTGGATTAAGGTGATGTCATCGTGATGCTGCTGCTGTTCTTTTTCCTTCCATGACCTCCAATACCCATTCAAACTCGCGGCCAATGGATGCCTGAATATCCAGTTTCATGGCGTCAGGCAGGACATCCCAGGTGTAGGTTTCAATTTCGAGATGGGGCTGGTCGGGAATCGCTTTGAGTAGAGCGAGTAGCGATCGCAGGTGATCCTGGGTGGACTCCAGCTGTTGATACGTCTCTTGAAAAATGGGGACATGGAAATGAATCCGCCACGCCTGACCCACGCTGTCATTGAGATGCTGAAGCGCCGCATCAAGGTCACGATAGCGAGTCAGCCGTTGCTCTGCACCTTGCTCCACGACCTGGTGTAAATAGGTCGATTCAGCAAAGGGAAGGAGATGTTGCTGGAGTTGTTGACGCTCAATGAGAGTTTGTGGCAGGGAAACTTTGAGTGCAGAGCTGAGTTGGATCTTGCTGAGCTTGATGCCATAGGCTCGGAGTTTTGCTAATGCGAGGCAGGGATCTTCGTATTGCAGTGCAAAATGGCAGGTGTCATAGCAGAGTCGAATGTGCTCCAGAATGGCGTTTTCTGCATCTGCCTGCTCAATGGATAGATGTGCCATTAATGCTGGGCTGCCCTGGGGAATCAGCTGTGTTTGCATAAAGTCAATCAGCTCAGGGCTGTTTTCGACTAAGCCATCGGGTTCCGGCTCTAAGCCGAGATGAATGAGCTGGCCTGTTTTTTGATGTAGCCGCACCAAGCGTAGAACGACCTGAATCAAATGCTGAATGCTGTGCTGATAGCAGTCCGCTTTGGTTTGGGCTGTCTCGACCTGTGTGGGTCCTGAAAAGGCTTCCCCATCGAACCAGGGCTTGTAGGACAGAGGCAGGGTCGAGATGCTTCCTTCTACGCCTGGGGGAAGCAGGCGGCTAAGGATGTCGATGAGCCGTAGGGTGTAGTTACAACGCTCTGATGTGGACCAATCCGGCGCGTAGACTTGATCCTTGACGACCTGAGCGTGGAAGCCACCGTAGGGAAAGCCATTGAGCGTGAATACATAACAATCCACCTGCTGGAGCCATGCTTGGAACTGCTCCAGATGATTGCCGTGGACGAGTTCTAGGCTGGCTTGGTTGGAGAGTCTGAGACCAATCCCAAAGGCTTGCTCGGGCGAAAGTCTTGCTTTGAGGCCTGGGAGATGTCGTTTGAGGTTCGTGAATGTTTCAGACCAGGTTTCCCCAGGGTGAATATTAGTGCAATAGGTGAGGTGGTGGCCGCTAGAAAGTTTCATAAGCGTGAGTTGAGAAGCTGAATCATGGGACGAGCCTGGGAGCGCTAGCTGTGGAGCTGAATCGTTGTTTCTCCAGCGGATGGCTTAAGCAGGGGAGGACTGGGCTTGGAGGAGAGCGATCGCCGCCTGATACCGAGCGATATCGACCTCATGCACTTCAAAACCTTGGCCAATGCGCTGCAACAGCATCAGCGTTAGCTGCCCACCCAGGTGCTCCTGGAACTCGCGCAGTCCCTGGAATACGGAGTCGGGATGTTCGGGATGTCCGGCGTGCTCCACCAACTCAGCACAACAAATCTCAAAGCCTAGGGTCTGGAGGGTGTCTAAAATTCTGCGCCAGTCTGCCTCTTCCAGCTTGCCATCCAGGTAGGAATAGGTGCAGTCAAGGGCCAGCCCCATGGCCACGGCCTCGCCGTGGCGCAGTCGATAGTTGGTGAGCTGTTCTAGTTTGTGGGCGGCCCAGTGGCCAAAGTCCAGGGGGCGAGAAGAACCGAGTTCGAACGGGTCGCCGCTGGTGGCAATGTGCTGTAGGTGTAGCTCCGCGCAGCGATGGATGATGAGTTCCATGGCGTCGCGATCGCGCCGGACCAGAGCCCCGGCATAGTCTGCCATAAAATCGAAGAACTCAGCATCTTTGATCAGGGCGACTTTGAGGGCTTCTGCAATGCCCGCACGCCAGTCGCGATCGCCCAAACTCATCAAAAAGTCACTGTCATTGAGTACTGCATAGGGGGGACTGAACGTGCCCAAAAAGTTCTTCTTACCAAAGGCATTGATGCTGTTTTTGACGCCCACGCCCGAATCATTCTGGGAGAGAACGGTTGTGGGAATCCGGATGAGCCTCAGCCCCCGATGGGCTGTTGCCGCTGCATATCCCACCATGTCCAGTAGCGCACCGCCACCGATGGCAAGCACGTAGGAATGGCGGCATAGGCCCGCTTTTTCAATGGTCTGTTGAATGCTTTGTACCAGTTCCGGCTTATTCTTGACCGCCTCACCCGCAGGCATCACCAGGGGAGGCTCAACCCAATGGAGGCGTTTTCTGTAGCACTCGCTGTAGGCTAAAACCTGCTCACAGAGTTCTGGCTTAGCGGCCACTAGCCCACCATCGATGACCACGATGGCGCGGGTGGGTGATGGGGGTGCAACAGCATCAAGGGGGGCAATGACGTCAACCAGTGAGGAATTCCCGGGCATAAACAGTCCCCGGGTGAAGTGAACGCCGTAGTGGAAATTGACCGTTACGGTTTGCTGAATCGCGGGTAACGAATGGCATGCCTGGGGCCGGACTCCCTGCTGATGGGGCCGTTGGGTCAATGGCTTTGGGGAGAGCTTCTGAGCTGATGATGTATTGAGCATTCTGGATTCCAGAAATAGAGTGGGTGAGCCTGGGAGGAATTGGGGTCTTATCGTGACTGGTGGCTGTAACTGGTGACTGTCAGTTGTTGGAGGAACAAATCTGATCTAGGTGACAGCAAAGACTTTGGCGAAGCCCATGGATAGGGGCAAGAGCAATAGGACCAGCAGTCCGGCTGTGAGTCCGGCAAAGCTGGCGGCTAATGTGGCATCTAAGATGATTAGCGAGAGGATGCCTGCACGGACGGCTGTGCGAGCATGGACAGAGGTTGGTTCTGCAACGACTTGCCCAAAGCTGGGAAGAATCCTTAGTCCGAGCAGTGCTGCGAAGGGTAGAATGGCGATCGCCTGATGCTGCCAGAATCCCAGGGCAACGGCACTGACTAGCACCAACCCCATCATGGCAAAGGCCAAAATGCCATTCCATCGTTGCTGGGCCGTGGCCTGGGCACCGTCCACCTCGGCCTGGCTCACCAGCGTAATGGCCAAGATATAAACCCAAGGCACGACGATCACGCTAGGCATGCTCAGCGGCCAAAGGATGGTTATCCCAAGGAGTAAGTTGCCTGCACGACAACTTCCCATCACAATCGGACCCAGGAATCCCGAGGATTTGGCCCAAGCATCGTAGAGGACTGCGAGGGACGCCACGGCGATCGCCACGGTGGCGCTGACCCAAGACACTTGGGCCGCCGCCAGGATGCCTAACCCGAGCAGGCTACTGCCGAGTGCTCCTGCAACAGCCAGGGAAACCTGCCCACTGGGGATGGGTCGTTCCGGACGCTCGACGGCGTCTAGCTCCGCATCAAAATAATCGTTGAGAACGATGCCCCCACCGTAGAGACCTGTTGTTGCCAGCAGGAGATACATGACGGGCAAAATCGTCTGGGAGTAAGGGGTGATCGAAAGGAGTTGGGCATTGTTGGCCATCGTATATCCAGCGATCGCCACCCCTGCGAATACATCTGCCCAGGCTGTCACAATGTTGGCTGGGCGTAGGAGTTGCAGGCAGCCCCAGAGTGTGGAACGTCGAAAAGCGGTCAAGTACATCAGCAAGCGCTCCCTCAGAAATAGCTCAAATCTGGCGGTTGGTAGATGCTTGGCTGACGGAATCCTTGAACGAACTGGGTCAATTCCTCTATTCGATTAAGACGAGATCCGGGTTATGGGAGGGTTGCTCAACCTGGGGCTTTTGGCCACGCAGCACGGAGTTGCCGCTGAATACCTGGCGCTGATCAATGGGGGCGGGGTTGAGCCAGTCTTCTTCATTGAACTGGCCGCTTTGGCCATAGGCCTTGAGGGCATTCCGATAACACACGTCATGGATTTGCTCCTCGGGGATACCGCGCTCCAACATCAACATTGCTGTTTTGGGCACGGCTAAGGGGTCACTGACGCCCCAGTCAGCGCTGCTATCAACAATGATGCGATCGCTGCCATATTGGCGCACCACTTCCACCATGCGAGCATTGCCCATTTTGGTGTTGGGATAAATGGTGAAGGCAGCCCAGAACCCTCGGCTAAGGACGTCTTCGACGGTCTCCTCATTGTTGTGATCCATGATCACCTGGGAGGGTTTGAGGCCAAACTCAAGGCAGCGGTCCATGCTGCGCTTGGTGCCCGCTTTCTTGTCCCGGTGAGGTGTGTGGACCATGACCAACATATCCAGTTCTTTGGCCAGTTCCAGTTGACGGCAGAAGTAGCGCTCTTCCAGCGCTGTCATGTCGTCATAGCCAATTTCACCAATGGCCACAACGCCTTCCTTGGCAGCGTAGATCGGCAGTAATTCCATCACCGCCTCGGCTAGGTCCTCGTTGTTGGCCTCTTTGGAATTCAGGCCCATGGTGCAGTAGTGGCGAATGCCAAACTGGCTGGCGCGAAAGCGTTCCCACCCCACCAGAGAGCTGAAGTAATCCTGGAAACTGCCCACGCTCGTCCGGGGCTGTCCCCACCAAAAGGCCGGTTCAATCACGGCAACGACGCCGGCCTCCCGCATGGCGGCATAGTCGTCGGTGGTGCGAGAGGACATGTGGGCATGGGGGTCGATAAATTTGAAGCGCTCGGGAATAGAGAATGTCATAGCAACTCGATGGGAGGAGGGAGTCTGTTTAGGCGCTGATGCACACCGGACGGGAATGCCGCTTGACCCACGCAAGCCAAGCCATCTTGTTAAGGCTGGGTGACGCGAGCAGGGATGCTGGGGCTATGCTGCGGCAGAGGCAACATCAGAAAATGTGATGCTGCGGTAGAGCGTTGCCCAAGAGAGTTGACCCGACTGAATCCGTTGACGTTGCTTGGGATAAGGGGTGAGCAGTGCCCTCACGGTGGGCTCGGGTGAATCCATGCAGACCAAGGCACCGGCATCTCGTTCGAGAGGATTGGCCGACGTCAGGAGGCGCTGGACATCGGATTGATGCTCTGCTGTGGCAAAGAGCGCAACCCCTCGCCATAGTTCTGGATTGACGCTCCGTCCTGCGGCCCAGCGTTCATGGGCATAGTCCGTGAGCATTTGGCTCAGCTGCGGGTTGAGCCGACGGTCAAAGCCCTGAATGGGGTGAAGCGGCGTGCCCACAAACAGCGCTTTCACAACCAGCTGGTTCCAGGCGACATCATCGAAATATTCCGCAGGGTAAGGGTTGGCGAGAGCCACAGCATTAAACACAGCGGTCATGTTGCTACGAATGCCTTCAGCCGCCCGGCGGACATGGTGTTCGGGAAAGGGCAACAGTGGCAAACATTGATACAGAGCAACGAGTTCTGCGACATCCCCATGGGTGAACGATAATTGCAGCCAACGGTGCGATCGCTCGGCATCTTGCTCCCAAGGCAAACCCAGCAACAGCCATGCCCGAGCCACTTGGTCTACGCTCCAATCGTCGAGAACCCATCCCTTACGCAGCTGTTGAGCGGCTTGACGCTCAATGTCCGTGGGCAATAGATCCTGTTTGCCAACGTGCTGGGGTAGCCGACTAAAGGTTGTAAAAAAAAGTGTATCTTTGAGCGTTTCTGAAATAGTTGCTTGCTGTTGCTCCAGCCAGCTCAGGTCCGACTCAGATAGCTGCCTGCGTAGGCAACTGTGGAGAAAATTCCGTATCCCGTGAAGATTGTCCATAACCCCGAAGCGTTATCGCCCCCGATAATCTTGGCTATTGAAAGCGGATGCTTGTGCGTGGCAGATTCTGCTGCTGACTCGGTGCGTTGTCTGATTCAACGGGCCTAGAGATTCTGTGAATAACGGCCTATGAATGACGGCCTATGAATAACGGCCTATGAATAACGGCGATCTAGCGTAATGAAGATGGCCGTGGACTACGAATAATTGCTTAGGCATGAATGTATTATTTATTTTCTTTCTTTAGAGGGGTGCTAAATGTGCGGAATTTCAACGTTCCTTTATTTAAGTCTTAAAATAAACATGCGCAGCTCACGGAAGGCCTATGGGGTTCAATCGTCGTCAATTTTTTCTCTGGAGTACTGCTTCGGTCATTGCCACCGTCAGTGGGTGTGGTGCTCGCAAAGGTGGCTCGGTGCTCATCGGCAATAACCTTGTCTCTGGCGCCGTTGGTGATAGTGCAACTCGTTCGATTCCCCCTGAATCATCCTCGCCCTTGCTTGCCCCGAAGCGCTCTGGTGTGGTTCGTTGGGTCGTCATCAGTGACCTCAATAGTCAATATGGCTCTACCACCTATGAGCCCGAAGTGGAACAGGTGATTCGCCTCATTCCAGATTGGCAGCCGGACCTCGTGCTTTGCGGTGGAGATATGGTGGCGGGGCAAAAGTTAGCCCTGAGTGATGACCAAGTACAGGCGATGTGGGATGCCTTTGATCGGCACATTCGTCAGCCCTTGGCCGACGCCAAGATTCCTCTAGGGTTTACCATCGGTAACCACGATGGCTCTGGGGCGATTCGCAGCGGTGGACTGCTATTTGAGCGCGATCGCAGCATTGCCCGAACCTACTGGACGGATCCTGCCCACGACCCTGGATTAACGTTTGTCGATCGCACCCATTTCCCGTTCTACTACACGTTTGCTCAAAACGATATTTTTTACCTCTCGTGGGATGCGTCCACCGCTGCAATTTCTGCGGAGCAATTGACTTGGGTTGAACAAAGTTTGAGGGGTTCTGAGGCACAGACTGCAAAGCGACGCATTGCCATCGGCCATTTACCGCTGTATCCCGTTGCCGTGGGTCGCGATCGCCCCGGTGAGTTTTTGAATGGAGGCGATACATTACAGGCGTTGCTGGAGCAATACGACGTTCATACCTATATTAGTGGCCACAACCATGCCTATTATCCGGGGCATAAGGGGGCATTGGAGCTGCTGTATTCCGGTGCCGTGGGCGGCGGTCCTCGGCAACTGCTGGGAAGTGATGCAGCTGCGCAAAAAACGGTGACGATTGTGGAAATTTCGTTGGATGCGGAGCAGACAACGTACACCACGTATCGCTTGCCGGATCTTGAGCCCATTGCCTATGAGAGCTTACCACCGATGATTCAGAGCAGCGCGGGACGGGTGCAGCGGCGAGATTTGGTGTTGGATAACTGAGCGTTGGTGTTGGATAACGGAGCGATGGATTCGCGATGAATTCGCGTTCGTCATGAGCAAGACCAGTTGCACTTTCAATCGCTAAAAGCCACCGTTCTCGCGAACGGCGGCTTTTGAGCCATCAGGCGATGATGACCGGATTGACTCGGATTAGGAGTCTAGGATTCGGATTCTAATCTTTGGGCAATTATTGCTCCTGATTGCGCTTCCGCAGACGGCGTAGCTTGCCTGCGCCCAGACCCATCAATAGGAGGCTGGCGACACCCGTGGGCTCGGGAACAGCTCTGGGACCGCTGACATCAGGGGTGCTCCACTCTAGGCCCGCGATCGCGCCACTGCCGGGATAGATAAAGTCGATGTCCGACAGATAGGTATCAGTAAACGTGAACTCAAACATAGAGTTATCGCCACGCACATTGCTCTTTTGGGTCATGGTCACGCCATCAATGGTGACGGACTGATTGTAGGCATTGCTCGCATCGCTGCCATAGCTCAGCACCATGGCATCAATCAAATCTGCAACATTGACATTCAGAACGCTTTCGCCCGTGGCATCGTAGCCCTGAACAAGGATGCTCTTCTTGTAGTTGTGTCGATCATCGCCATCATCGTCGATGTCAAGCATCGTGAAGCTGCTGAGCTTGATTTCATCTTCGAAGTTGAAATTGACTTGGCCGCCCCATGCTTCATCGTCGGAACGGTACTTATTATTGTTAGCAAAGTAGTTATTGTTCTTGTTATCTTCTTCCTGAATTAGCAGGACACTGCCTTGTTTTTCAGTTCCCCAGGTGCTGCCGGTTCTGAGGTCATTGTCTTGACCATTTTTCTCTGTATTATAAGCATTGAATTTAGCTGCATTCTGCGTGCGGTTATTCTTGCCCGTAATGCTGGTTAGTCCCCAGTCGGACCACTGAGTGGTATCTAGGGTGCCATCGGCATTTCTCCGTAGGCTACCTCCGTCAGCACTGTAGTCAAAATTAAGAGAAAAATCGCCTGCCTTGGCTGCTGGCGCCATCGCACCGAGGGTCGCGATCGCTAGGCCCATGGACAGAACAACGTTTAGACGATTCATTTTGATTGCAGTCATCATTCAACAGGGTTAATTCATCAACTGTTAGACCTTACGGACGCTGTTGATAACCCTCGGGGTGTAAGTACTGAAGTTGACAGCAAATATACGGAAATGACTGCACATCAAAAATAAGAAAAAAGAGCAATTTTTATGCCTGCTAAGCAATAAAAATTGCTCCTGAGAGCTACGCCAATGAGCTGAGAAAAAATATTTTGCTACAGTATCGTTTTTCTCAAGTCCGTGTTGAGACGGAGCAAACCGATGGGAACGCTATGGGACGGCTTTGTTGTCTCAATTTTGTCCGTAATTACGACAGGATTGTTTCGCCCTGTAAGCCAAAAAATACTTCGAGGGGTAGGGGATAAAGGCAATCTCTAAGGCGATCTCTGGAAAGCAAAATCTCTGTTGGGAATGCTGCTGTCCAGAAATCTGCTTAACCAAACTGCAAGCTCATAAACACAAACCGCGAGACGAAGACGCCAGCCACGATCCAGGTGGCCAAGGAAACCTCTCGGCCCTTACCCTGAAATAATTTCACGAGGGGATAGGCGATGAAGCCGATCGCTAATCCCTCGGCGATGGAATAGGTCAGCGGAATCATGAAAATGACGAGGAAAGCTGGAATCGCTTCACCCAAATCCGTCCAGCGAATCCGCAACACATTGCTCATCATCATGACCCCGACCAAGACGAGGGCAGGGGCGGTGGCGTAGCCGGGGATGGCCGCAAAGATCGGGATGAAGAAGACGGAGGCCAACATCAACAAACCTGTAATGATGCTAGTGAACCCCGTGCGTCCGCCTTCGGCCACACCTGCGGTGGATTCTACAAAGGTGGTGACGGAGGATGTGCCAAAGACTGCGCCGACGGTGGTGGCGATCGCATCTGCAAATAGCGCCCGATTGGCGCGGGGCAGTTCCCCCTTTTCGTCGATATAGCCTGCCTGTTGGCCGACGCCGCTGAGGGTACCAATGGTGTCAAACAGGTCCACAAAGAGGAAGACAAACAGTGCTGCGACGAAGTCGGCCCAATTGCTGCTGTTGAGCGATCGCAGACCCGCAACCCCCTGACCGAACAAATCCCCGAGCCCCGGTGGCATTTGCATCAAACTTTCAGGCCAAGGCGTTACGCCTACAATCCAGCCGAGCAAGGCGGTGGCCAGGATGCCCCACAGTAATCCGCCTTTGATACGGCGAACGAGAAAGGCTGCGGTGATGAGGATTCCGGCGATCGCCATCAGGGTCGGCGGCGCCTGCAAGCTGCCAAAGGCGGTCTTGGTGACGGGATTGGCGGCAATGATGCCTGCACCGCCCACAGCGGGGTCACCGGAAAGACCAATGTAGGCAATGAAAAGACCAATGCCTGCTGCCGTGGCGCTTTTGAGCGTATCGGGAATGGCGCGAATGATTTGTCGCCGCACGTCGGTAAGGGTGAGAGCAATAAAAATCAGGCCCTCAACGAAGACGCAGCCCAGGGCCAAGCGCCAGTCGATGCCGAGACCCAACACGACGGAGTAGGTGAAGAAGGCATTGATGCCCATGCCCGGTGCGAGGGCGAAGGGATAGTTGGCGAACAGAGCCATACAGAAGGTGCCGATGGCTCCGGCCACTGCGGTGGCAACGACGAGTTGCGGAAACAAGTCCCCAGGGGCTTCGAGAAAAATAGCGTCGGATAAGATAACTGGATTGACCACCAGGATGTAGGCCAGGGTCATGAAGGTGGTCAGCCCTGCCAGAATCTCGGTGCGTAGGTTAGTGCCGTT
Organism: uncultured Pseudanabaenaceae cyanobacterium; assembly: GCA_938017515.1. Lineage (GTDB taxonomy): Bacteria > Cyanobacteriota > Cyanobacteriia > PCC-9006 > JAAUQQ01 > JAAUOP01. Next base: position 19,414 of record CALIJJ010000003.1, on the reverse strand, counting down.
TTGAGAAAATTTGAACCAGCGACCCACGCTCCCATCCTTGTCTTGGGCCGGAGGATTGGCTTGAGGTACCTCTTCCAGGCGTGGAGCATTGGATGGAGGAGCATTGGGGGGATTGCTCGGGGTGTTCTCCGAGTTCTGACTCATGGTTGGCTCCTGATTCAGCGCCTAAATTGAATGCCCCGATAGTACGGTAGTCGCTCGGGAAAAGTGGTGCCGAGGTAAACAGACTTCGCAAATGCCCCAGCGAACAGCTTGCGCTAGAGCTTGCGCAAAGTCTTGCACCAAGGATGGAGCAAAGGCTTACACAAAGGCTTGCACAAAGGCCTGCGCAAAGGCTTGCGCAAAGGATGGATCGAGTTCCGAGCGACCCCTTATTCCTGCGTGTCACCTGTGAGATTGGATGAAGCGCGGAGTTGTAGTGCAACGGTGGGAGATTCACCTGCCGCTAGCGTTTCTCCCGCAAAATAGTTGAGGCGTTGGGGATCGATTTGCCAGCGGTTGGCGAGGCGATTACGCAGGGTGAGGTATCGGCGGACGGCGATCGCACTCTCTTCCTCTGCTTCGGTATTAATCGTGAGGATGACCTCCAGGGAGGGATAGTCAGCCAGAAAAGCCCCCAACTGGTCAAGCCGCTCCGAGGCTGCATCACTCAGTTCAACCTGATTGCGTTCAAACGTAATGTCTCCCAATGCCTCGGGAATCCGCTCAAACCGAACATCCGCTTGGGCAAATTGGAGTCGCTCCAGAACGTCCTGGGTCATGAGTGAGAGTGCATCCGCGCCAATGGCACGTTTGCTGAGATAAAAGAAGTCAAGGCGCAGGGGCGATCGCGGGTTCGTAATAATGTCGTATTCCAGAAGTGTTGCAGGCTCCGGTACTTGAAACCCAGTCAGAGCCGTTTCCACATTGGTGAGCAATTGCTGCTGGCTCTCAGACACACTCGGGATGGGGGGCGGCGAGAGTTCTGGGATGGCTTCTTCGCTCTCCCGACGCAAGAGTTCGTTGGTGGTGGTCGGAATCTCGATCAGTTGTAATAGCACTGAGTCTTCAGGGCGGTTGAGTTTTTCAGACACCAGCCGCGTAAAACTGTTGCGTTCGTCCAGGGAATATTCCTTGCTGGTGAACACCGTCATTTGCATCACCCACTGATCATTTTCAAATTTCGGTGCTGAAATCTGACTGATATAGGCCCGGGGGGTGTCTTTATCGTTATTAAAATTGGCAAAGGAACTCTGCCAAATTTCCGTCGCAACCTTGCGGACCAGATTACTTTCCTGGCGCTGAGTGATGTCCTGTTGCAAGCGCTTGAGCGATTCCTGCAACGGTGCCAGCAAAATCAAAATCGGCACCAGAATGGCCAAGAGGCGACTGGGTAAACTGCCCACAATGCGAAGTCGTTTGCTGGCCGGGAGCTGACGCAGCAGCGACAGAATCCAGCGGCTTTGGCTGTCTCGCAGGTGCCAATCCTTGACCTTTTCCTTGACCTCAGGGGTTGCAATATGGAGCACCAGAAAGACCACCATGGCCGTGAACGTAATGGCCGTCAGGTTGGTCAAAAACAGCAGTGCCCCGCCCCGGGCAATAACCCAGCCTTCAGCGGGGTTGATGCTGAGACCAATACCCAAGCCGTAGCCCACCACGCAGAGTGGTGGCATCAATGCTACGGCGATCGCCACCCCCGGAATGGAGGTCACAACACCCTTGGGCTCCTTCGTGGTGGCAATGGAACCCAGCGCACCAGAAAACAGCGCAATCACCAAATCCAGCGCATTGGGCTGGGTACGGGCCATGATTTCGGCGGTCTGCTCTTTAAAGGGGAGCATGGCAATGAGCAGCATGGCAAAGAGCACCGCCGCAATGCAGCTCAGGGTCAGACTGGCGATCGCCCGCACCACCAGCACCAAATCTCCCGCCGCAAAGGCCATGCCGTTGGCCAAAATTGGACCCATGAGTGGCGAGATCAACATGGCCCCAATAATCACCGCCGGACTATTGAGCACCAGACCCAAGGTCGCAATGCCTGCGGCAAACAACACCTGCATCCAATAGGTAATGTCCGTCAGGGTCACAGCTTCAATCAGGCCGCAGTAGAACACTTCCTTTCGGGCTGGGGAGACCCCAAAGTTAGCCGCAAGGCGATCGCGCCAGCTCAGCATTGAAGCGGGGGCTGGTTTCCTCGGGGGCGTGGGGTCAGGTTGAGCAGAAGAGGCCATGGGACGAAAGAAAATGTGGCGGAAATACGAGCGATCAGCTTGTTATGCTACTCAGCGCCATCCCGCGTTTGCCTGGTCGAGCACATATTGTGAGACGGCTTCGATGGCGTCGGGGTCGAGACGACTTGCTCCGCCAGCCTCCAGCGGAATGCCATAGGCGGACATGCTGCCTTTTCCCTGGCTCACGAGTGTAATAACAGCATCGAGGGAGTCCACGTGATTGCGTTTGAGTGCCTTGAGTTTGAGGGTCTTCCCCCGTCGGATAATGTTGCCGCCCTTGAGGTGACATCCCGCACAGTTTGCGTCAAAAATTTTGCCACCGTCGATGGCTGTCGAATCTGTCTCGGCAATTTTTGTTTTGGCAATTTCTGTCTCGGAAATTGCTGTGACGGCTACGCGATTTGGTGCAATTAAGTCGGATGCTGGGGTGTTTGCGGCGGCGATCGCTGCACCGGGGGGCAGGCTCATAATTCCCACTGACAAGAGAAAAATAGCAAGCCAGCAGGATAGGGGACGCCAGTCCGCTTTTGGCCAACGCTGAGCAAACTGGGTGATCATCGCGATCCATGGGGGATTGGACGGGCTCCATGGCTGCCCCCATTTTGGGATCGTTGAGGCTGGGCTGGGCCGTCTCTGAAGGTTCTGTCCCATGGCGATCGCTCCTGTGCGGTCTGTGTTTCCAGGGGATAATGCCTGGATTTTTCTCTGCTTAGAATTATCCAGCGTTTCGTTCGCTTTGCCCAAGCCGCCGTGCCAGAACGCAACGGGGAACGCAACGGGGTATGGCATCAGGCTCAGGGGAGTCAAGTCGGAAGACTTTTCTGGACAGCAGTCCCATGGCTAGTTTGTCGAAGTTGGCTGGGGCGAAGTTGGCTGGGGGCTGACCCCCCAGGGGTGATCCGGCAGCTATTGCAAGATCTATCGCCCAGAAGGGGTTTCCCCCTGTTGCGAGGGGAAAAAAATTGGCAGATTCTCCCAGGGCACAGAGAGATGTTGGGGCCAGACAGCACCACATTTGAATTGAGAACATGCCCTTTCCAAAACTGGAAGTTCGACAAAAATCAATCCTAAACATCACATATATACTGGAATGCACGGATGCGGAATGAGCGATTGCTGTGGGTCGCAAAAGTAACAATGCAGGATTGGGATAATTAGTCCAGCATTTTGATTAATCTTTGGCCAAATTAATATCCTTCGCGGTACATTGAACTCCTCAGGCGGTGCCTGTAGCTTTTGTTTCAAGCAAAAGCGTCGTGCCCTCTGGGTTGCTGAGTCGCTACCGGTTGGTTTTTTGAAGCGCCTGTAGGCTATTCTCGAAACCTTCGATCCATCTCTCTGTGCAAGAGTCAGGACATGCTGTCTATCTCCCAGACAATCGCTTCTACCCCCCATCTACTGCTCAATCACATCAATGTTGCCGCGGACTGGGTGGGTCTTCGTGTTGTGAAAAATACGATGACCTGTCGCCGAGTTCGAGACGGGAAGCCTGAGGAAAATAGCCGTCAGGTGACCTATGGCGCCATGGTTGAGGTGCTTTCTCAAGGGCAGCTCGGTTACGGTGCGACGAGTTCCCTTTCGCCGGATGCAGTGCAAGCTGCGGCTCAGTCCGCGCTGGTTCAGGCTCAATCCGCCCACGAGTGGTCACTCTCTCCTTTCAAAATGGCCGTGCGACCTCGGGTGGTGGGGGAATTCATTGCGCCAGTGCGTCAGGCCCTGGATTCCATGACGCCTCGGGATGTGAATGAGCTGCTCATTCGCATCTGTGCTGGGCTCAAGCTTTCGGACCAAATCGTACAAACCAGTGCTACAGCTATTTCCACCGAACGAGAGACCTGGTTCGTCAGTAGCAATGGTTCCGATATTTATCAGCACACCACGTCAGTGGCCACGGACTACGATGCCACGGCAAAGGACGGCCTCATTACCCAAAAACGCAGCGCCAATGGCTGGTTTGCCCGGGCTTATCAGGGAGGTTGGGAAAAGTTGGTGACCGATGAGCTGTGGGGGCAGGTTCAGCAAGTGGGGGAGCAGGCCCTAGAGCTATTGACGGCACAGGATTGCCCTGATGAAGCCTTGACCCTGGTGCTAGCTCCGGACCAGATGATGCTCCAAATTCATGAGAGCGTTGGGCACCCCCTTGAGTTGGACCGAATTTTGGGGGATGAACGCAACTACGCGGGCGGCAGTTTTGTGAAGGGTGAGGATTTTGGTCGCCTGACCTATGGGTCGCCGTTGATGAATATCTCCTTTGATCCAACCGTGCCCGGAGAGCTTGCTAGCTATGGCTTTGATGATGCGGGGATGGTGGCAGAACGCCAGTTGTTGATTCAGGATGGTATCTTACAGCGAGGTCTAGGCGGGCTGGAAAGCCAGATGCGTAGCCAACTCCCCGGTGTGGCCTGTGCCCGAGCAAGTTCCTGGAATCGCCCGGCGACGGATCGCATGGCGAACTTGAATTTGGAGCCGGGCGAGACGAGCCTGCAGGAGCTGATTGGCGGAACGGAACGGGGTGTTTTGATGCAGTCCAACCGTTCCTGGTCCATTGATGACCAGCGCTATAAGTTCCAATTTGGCTGTGAGTATGGCCAGCTGATTGAGGATGGTGAAATTACCAAAACCGTCAAGAATCCGAACTATCGATCCACAACCCCGGAGTTCTGGAAGAGTTTGTCGAAGGTGGGCGATCGCGAGACCTGGGAAGTCTTTGGAACGCCCATGTGCGGCAAAGGTGAGCCCAATCAGATCATTTGGGTTGGCCATGCATCCCCTGTGTGCGCCTTTGACCAGATCGATGTCTTTGGTGGGGGCTAGCTTGGACCATGCGTGATGCCAAGCTTTGAAGGATCGCTCTAGCCATGGGTTCGATGGGTAACCTACAGTATCGGCTTACCCATCACGATCCGGTTCTCGCTCACTGTTCAGTTACTTCTCACTGTTCAGTTCGCTCCCACTTCCCGGTTCGCTATCCCAGTTCGATCCCCCAGTTCGAGACCAATGTTCGGTTATCTGCGTTCTCTGTTGAACTTGTTGCAAAATCTGTGCTAAACAACGCCGCTTCTGCCTCAACCTCTATGTCTGCATCTGTCTCCCATAGGCGTTTAAAACCGTCTGCGGATCAAACCGTGAGGCGTTGGGAAAAAACGTTCTATCAACTCAGTGATGCATTGCAGGAAGCCTGCGGTGCCTCCGAAAAATTTACCCTCTCACTGATTTCTGAGGATAGCCAGTTTTCTCGGTTTAACCAGGCAAAGGTGCGCCAAACCGGCACTGTCTGTGGTGGCACGCTGACGCTGACGTGGATCGATAGCCAGCGAACCTGTTCCCAGTCGTTGCCCTTCACGGGGGAGTGGATGCAGGATTGGCCCCAGGTGGAAGAAGCGCTGGGATTGTTGCGCCAGGAAGTTCAGCAGCTACCGGAGGACCCCTACCTGGTTTTACCCCAGGGGGAAGCCACAAGCCGTTCGGTGTATACGGGTCGGCTGTTGCCCCGTAAGTCTGCGGTGGCGGAGCTGATGGCACCGGTTCAGGGGCTGGATTTTGCCGGGGTCTATGCGGCTGGTGTCTCGGTGCGAGCCCAGGCTGATTCAGCGGGGCAGCGCCATTGGTTTGCAACGGAGTCCTTCACGCTGGACTATTCGTTGTTTAATGCTGAGGGACGGGCGGTGAAGGGGACCTTCGCTGACCGCACCTGGAATCGGCAGGCCTATAGAGACAATGTGGCGCGATCGCGTCAGCAGCTAGAGCGTCTGGGCCGTCCGGTGAAGGCGATTCCCAAGGGAAAATACCGCACCTATTTGGCCCCGGCGGCGGTGTCGGAGCTGGTTTTGATGATGTCCTGGAGCTGCCTGAGCGAATCGGCGATTCGTCAGGGAGGCAGCCCCATGGAACAGTTGCGAGCGGGCAAGAAGCAGCTATCACCTCTATTTACGCTGCGAGAGAATTTTAGTCGGGGCTTAGTTCCCCAGTTCAACAGCAATGGTGAAATGGCTCCGGATAATTTGCCCCTGATTGAGCGGGGCAAGCTGGCCAACACGGTGATTAGTGGACGGACGGCCAAGGAGTATGGCCTAGAATCCAATGGGGGCATTGGCTGTGAGGACTTGCGAGCCGCGGATGTGGCACCGGGGGATTTGGCGGAGGCCGATGTGTTGCGGGCGTTGGATACGGGATTGTATCTCTCTAACTTGCACTATTTGAACTGGAGCGATCGCCCCGCAGGCCGGATTACGGGCATGACGCGCTACGGCTGTTTTTGGGTGGAGGACGGTGAGATCGTTGCCCCCATCGAAGATCTACGCTTTGACGAGAGCCTGTTCAATTTCTGGGGTGAGAACCTGATTGCGTTGACGAATCAGCAGGAGCTGGTGCCAGCGGTGGATACCTATGAGCATCGGGATTTGGGAGGAACTTGGGCACCGGGTATGCTGGTGGAGGATTTCACCTATACGCTCTAAACCCGAACCTGGTCTGTTATGACCGAATCTCCCCCTGAATTATCCAGCGATATTCGCCGTTCTGCGGTGTGGTGTCATTTGGGCGGAGTGTTGTGGGCGGCCTGCTTTTTCGCCAATGGTTTGGTCGTGGTGATCGCGAGGGCATTGAATCATTCAGGCTCGCAGACCAGCGGTTCGACCGTCGCCACGTTTCTCCTGGGGCTGACGCAGGTCTTGCTGTCCGTTTTCTCGCTATTGTCCTTTCCAATGCTGTCGTCGGTTCTGACCAGTTGGATCGTCTGGCGAATTTATCGCGATCGCCATTCCTTCGTGGACCAGAGCGGTCGGCTCGTGCTGAATTTCCAGCTCTCGGCAGCGTTGTACAGCATCATTGCGTTGGTGTTGTGGGTCTTTTTGGTCTTGATGACCTGTGGGGTGATGTTTACGGGGAGTGATGCGCTCAACGGTGTCTTTGTTGGGGCCTTGATGCTGGGTGGTGTTGGGGCAGGGGCCTGGATGCTGTTCCAAGTGATTACGGCCATCGTTGGAGCCACCAAAGCTTGGCGGGGCCAATTGTACAAATATCCCCTTGCCTTTAATTTCCTGGGTGTTGAGCCAGAATTTGACGGGGATTGCTGAGTCTATTTTTCCGAGCGTCGAGCCCCTGGTATCCTGGATGCTGCATTAAGATTTTTTTAAGGCAAGGGCATCATGGCAAAACAGCGGGTTGGGCTTCTCTTTGGGGGCCGTTCTGGAGAACATGATGTTTCAGTCACCTCTGCCCGAGCCGTTGCTGCTGCCCTCGCGGAGCCTAGCAACCAGGCTAAATATGAGGTTTCGCCCTTCTACATTCGTAAGGATGGGGTTTGGTTAGGGGGAGCGGAGGCCAAAACGGTGCTAGATTCGGGCCAAGCGATCGCCTGCGAAGACACCCCCAGCGATAAATCTGACCTGTGGCAATTCCCGGCGGGTGCCGCAGACATCGATGTCTGGCACCCTGTGCTCCATGGTCCCAATGGTGAAGATGGCACCATCCAGGGATTACTCCAACTGATGCAGGTTCCCTTTGTGGGCTCCAATGTCTTGGGCTCCTCTGCCGGGATGGATAAAACCGTCATGCGCATGGTGTTCAAGCAGGCGGGACTGCCCCAGGTGAACTACTTGGATGTGGATCGAGCTGAGGTTTGGTCGGATCCCTGCCGGTTTAAGTCCCTGATTGAAAAAGTGGAGGCCGAACTGGGCTACCCCTGCTTTGTTAAGCCTGCCAATCTAGGTTCTTCCGTGGGGATTGCGAAGGCCAAAACCGAAAAAGAGCTGTCGGAGGCGTTGGATGCCGCCGCTGGCTTCGATCGCCGCCTCATGGTGGAAGCGGGCCTGAATGATATGCGAGAAGTGGAATGTGCTGTTCTTGGCAACGATTTTCCGAAGGCATCAGTTGTGGGTGAGATTACCTATGATGCTGAGTTTTATGACTATGAAACCAAATACACCGATGGGCGGGCCCAGCTGATTATTCCAGCCAAGCTGCCCCAGGAGGTGGTGAGTCGGATTCAGGAGATGGCGATCGCCGCCTTCAAGGCCGTCGATGCCGCGGGTCTCAGCCGTGTGGATTTCTTCTACGTTGAATCGACCGGTGAGCTGTTTATCAATGAAATCAATACCCTACCCGGTTTTACAGCCCTAAGTATGTATCCACAACTGTGGGCTGCCAGCGGTGTTCCCTACGCAGAATTGGTCGATAAGCTGATTCAGCTTGCCCTGGAGCGGCATGCCTCCTGAGCAACATTATTTTGTTCACAGAATGACAGAATGTGTGTTGTGATTGTTCACAGCATGTGTGTTGTGAACGGCCTGTATTGTATGGGTAAATAAAACACAAACCTATTGTGCGTGCTTGAGCTGGCCTCTGAATCGTTTTCTGAAAAGCGACGCAGGGGCTGTCTTCTTCTCTTGGGTTGGCGACCTTTAGACAGATGCATCTCAGGCAGATGTATCACTGTGATTTTGGCTATGGGACGTGACGACTTGTTTATTGAATGTGGTGCGATGAGTACGAATCAACGGGGTGTTGTCTATGCAGTAACCCAATCCGATGTTTATTTGGAAGCAGCACTGATGAGTGCCTTGGCGCTGCGATCGCTAGAGCCCAACCTACCCATCTCGATTATTTCCGATCATCCCCGATTATCCCGTTTGCCCCTGCATCACCATCAAATTACCCCCCTCTGCATTGAGGACTTGAGTGCCAAAGGCATCTTTGCTTCTCGCTGGCTCAAGACCCATCTCCAGCACTTTAGCCCTTACAGAGAAACGCTTTTTCTAGATGCAGATATTTTGCCACTCCAGCCGGTGGCGCCGCTGTGGGACTATTTGGCAGAGGTTGACTGGGCCATGGCGTTAGATCGATTGCCGACGGTGGTCCTGTGCGATCACATTTCCCCTGAGGAGAAACGCTATACCCTGGAGCGTGTGGCTGCGTTGAGTGCCGATGGTTTTCCGATTATGACGCCCCAATACAACAGTGGTGTCATGCTCTGGCGGGAGAGCGTTGCAACCCAATCCCTGTTTGAGCAGTGGTATGCGGAGTGGCAAATTTTCCAAAAGCAGGACCAGTTGGCCTTGGTTCGAGCCATGCAACACCAGGGGCTGCCAGTGGCAACGCTGCCAAAGACCTACAATATTTCGCCGTTGGATGCGACTCCGCTCATGCAGTCGGGGAAGACGGTACATTTGCTTCATTGTTGGGGCGGACAGGTGCTGTCCGGCGAGTTTCGTCGCTTGGTTGCTCAGTATTACCCCTCGGTTATTCAGTCTCTATTACAACTAGAGGGAGCACTGGCCTAGGAAGAGGGCTGGCAAGGGGCATGGTCAATGCCTACGGGGCGGCTCAGCGCATCCCAGGTGCGTGGGCCAACAATACCGTCGAGGGTGAGGCTGCGATCGCCCTGAAATGCTTGGACCGCAGCTAGGGTTCGCTGTCCGAACCAGCCATCGAAGTGGTCAACATAAAAGTTGAGTTGATAAAGGCGTTCCTGAAGCTGGCGGACGTCCGGGCCGCGATCGCCCTGTTCTAAGGTGATGAGATGCACAGGGGAATCGGCACAGAGGGTTCGCCAGGTTTCTAAACCCACGATGCCATCGGCTTGCAAAAAGGTTTGGTGCTGGAATTGTTTGACGAATTGTTCGACGACGGGGGTGAAGCGTTCCCCTGCGATGATCTGGCTTTGACCAGGGCGAATTTTGGTGCTGTCTGACAAGAGGCGCCGTAGCATGGCGACTTCACGACCGCGATCGCCAAGGGACAGAACAGGGGGGTGACTGAGCTGGCAGATCGGTGGGCTGCCTAGGGGGCTGGAGCCGTGGTCGGACGGATGCCCCATCGCGGTCTGCTCAAAATTGTGATGGTTGAGAGAAAGAAACATAATGAAGACCTTCAAAGGCTCGAGAGTGGCGCCGATTCACAGGTTGCTGCGTTAGCCTGATGGGCATGGCCCTATCCTAGATCGGAAAATTGAGCCTCACACAGTACCCCTGAGGGTGGAATTCTGGCGATTCCCAAGATTTTGCTGCGTTCGCCATTGTATTAGCAATACCTGCGCTCCCATGGCCGTGTCCCCGATACCTGCGTCCCCGATATCTGCATTACCTCGCGATAATTGCCTCCAGCGTTGCGACGACGGATTGGCCCAGGGCGTCTAGGTCGTAGCCTCCTTCTAGGCCAAGCACCATGCGGCGTGTCAGTCCCAGGCATCGCCGGGTGAATGCTCCGTAGTCTGATGGTTGTAGCGACATGTTCGCGAGGAGGTCGGCCTGGGTGGCATCGTATCCAGCGCTAACGATGAGTAAGTCCGGCACAAACCGCCGCAGGAAAGGGGTGACTTGCTGATCAAAGGCATCGAGATAGGCCTTGCGAGCAGATCCAGGGGGGAGGGGGAGATTTAAGACGTTCTGATGACTCCCTGTTTCATCCCTCGCCCCGGTGCCGGGATAACAAGGGGATTGGTGCAGGGAACAGTAGGCGATTTGAGGATTATTTTGCACGATGTCCTGGGTGCCATTGCCGTGGTGGACGTCCCAATCGAGGACGGCAACGCGTTCGACTCCGGTTTGTTCGAGGGCATAGTGGGCGGCGATCGCGGCATTCGAAAAGATGCAAAACCCCATGCCAGTGCGGCCTGTGGCGTGGTGACCGGGAGGACGAGCCAATACAAACGCGGGTTCGCCAGAGTTTAGGGCAAGATCAACCCCGTCGAGCCAGGCACTCACGGCCAACAGTGCCACGTCATAGCTTTGCGGAGAAACGACCGTATCGGCATCGAGATGACCGCCGCCGGATTGGGCGAGGTGGGCGACGGCCTCAATATAGCCTTGGTCCTGGAGTTGAGCGATGCGGTCCACGAGATCGGGCTGGGCCAGATTGCGCTGAGACAGATTGCGCTGGGGAACTGGCGTGGGCGATCGCCAGTCAATCTGATCAGACCAATCTGCTGCTTTCAGGGCCGAAATAACGGCTGTTAATCGTTCAGGACGTTCCGGATGGTACTCTCCCGGAGCCAATCCGAAACGGGTGTCATGATGAAGAAATGTGTCGGAATAAATGATAGGAATCATGGCAATCTCTGCTAACAGCAGCTAACGGCAAGATGAGTCCGGGTGATTACTTTGATTATGGCCCGAATAAGTATCTGAATAACTGCTAGCATTCTGCCCAAACTTGCTACCGGCAAATCTGCTAGAGAATTTGACCTTTCAAGCATAGATTTTCGGCTGCTTTAGATGTCCCCCACAACGGCAATTTTTTGGCGGTAATAACATCAAACTTCTGAACTTAGGGGAAGGTGACTAGAGCTGGGGTTTAAGGATTGGCAAACGGCTTAAAGGGCTGGATCGTGAAACTCTCTCAGGGAGGGAGTTCTGGCGGATTGCGATCGCCCCACAAAGTGCCCCTTTTATGCTAGAATGGACCGACAACAATAAGCGCTTTTTGGAGGTGGCAAATTTGCCCACTCTCCTATTTTGGAGCGTTGCCAGTTGCAGCAGTCTGTTGGAGCTTTTTTATGAGTACTTCCCAGGAACGGATCATCCTCACGGATCTCCGTAACGAAATGTCCCGTTCCTACCTGGAGTACGCCATGAGCGTCATCGTCGGGAGAGCCCTTCCCGACGCCCGAGATGGCCTTAAACCTGTGCACCGTCGCATCCTCTATGCGATGTATGAATTGGGCTTGACGCCGGATCGCCCATTCCGCAAATGTGCCCGTGTTGTGGGTGAGGTTTTGGGCAAGTATCACCCCCACGGTGATACGGCGGTGTACGACGCCCTGGTTCGCATGGCCCAAAATTTCTCCATGCGCTATCCGTTGATCAATGGTCACGGTAACTTTGGCTCTGTGGATAACGATCCACCCGCGGCGATGCGTTATACGGAGTCTCGTCTCCAGCAGCTCACTTCGGATTCGCTGCTTCAGGATATTGAGTCGGAAACCGTTGATTTTGCAGATAACTTCGACGGCTCTCAGCAGGAGCCGACGGTTCTTCCCTCTCGTATTCCGCAGCTATTGCTCAATGGCGCCACAGGGATTGCGGTGGGTATGGCCACCAATATTCCGCCCCATAATCTGGATGAGTTGATCGACGGCACCATTGCGCTGATCGAAAATCCTGAGATTACGGTTCTGGAGTTGATGGCCTTTGTGAAGGGGCCAGACTTCCCGACCGGAGCCCAGATTCTGGGCCGGGGCGGGATTCGCGACATGTACACCACGGGGCGTGGTTCGGTGACCATGCGCGGCGTGGCCAGCATCGAAACCATTGAAAATCCGGGTCGTCCGGACCGCGATGCGATTATCATCACTGAGTTGCCTTACCAGACAAATAAGGCGGCCATGATCGAGCGCATTGCCGAAATGGTCAATGACAAGAAGTTGGAAGGGATCTCGGATATCCGAGATGAGAGCGATCGCGACGGAATGCGCATTGTGATCGAACTCAAGCGCGATGCCTATCCCCAGGTTGTCCTCAATAACCTCTACAAACAGACGCCGCTCCAGTCAAACTTTAGTGCCAATATGCTGGCGCTTGTGGGTGGTGAGCCGCAGCTGCTCACGCTGAAGCGTTTCCTGGAGGTCTTCCTCGACTTCCGCATTGAAACCATCACCCGCCGCACGCAGTATGAACTACGCAAGGCGGAAGAACGGGACCATCTGTTGCAGGGTCTACTCATTGCAATGGAGAATCTCGATGCCATCATCAATTTGATTCGTCGCTCCGCAGATACCGCAACGGCGAAGGAAGAGCTAATCGGCGACTATGGCCTGTCTGAAGTGCAGGCCGATGCAATTTTGCAGATGCAACTGCGTCGTCTCACGGCCCTGGAATCCGAAAAAATCCAGAAAGAGCATGACGACCTGCAAGAGCGAATCACTGACCTGAATGATATTCTGGCCCGGCGGGAGCGCATCCTCAGTATTATTCAAACGGAGTTGGCACAACTGCGGGAGCGGTTTTCGACCCCTCGCCAAAGCATCATCATTGAAGCGGATGGCTCCCTCGATACCATCGACTTGATTGCCAATGAGCGTGCGTTGATCTTGATTACCGAGCAGGGCTATATCAAGCGCATGCCGGTGGATACCTTTGATGTCCAAAGTCGTGCGACGCGGGGCAAAGCCGGGGCGAAGATTAAGGACGATGATGCGATCAAGCAGTTTATGACCTGCTGTGATCACGACCATATCCTGTTCTTCAGCGATCGCGGTGTTGTCTACAGTATCCGCGCCTTCCAGATTCCTGTGGGATCTCGTAATGCTCGGGGTATTCCCATCGTGCAGATGCTACCCATCCCTCGGGACGAAGAAATTACGTCGATTCTGTCGGTTTCTGAGTTTACGGACGATGAGTATTTGGTCATGTTGACGAGGGGAGGCTACGTCAAGAAGACGGCGCTGTCGGCCTTTAGCAATATTCGTTCCAACGGTCTGATTGCGATTTCTCTCAATGATGGTGACCAGCTCAACTGGGTTCGTTTGGCCCGGGCCGAGGATAGTATCCTGATTGGTTCCAAAAAGGCTATGGCGATCCACTTCCGCACCGATCACAACGAGCTGCGTCCCCTAGGCCGTGCGACGCGAGGGGTTCGGGCAATGTCCCTGCGGGATGGCGACTCACTGATTTCCATGGATATTCTGTCGAGTCAGGTGGTGGATGCCGTCCAAGCCGCTGCCGATGCCGGGGATGACGCCGGGGATGATGAAGATGCAACGGTTCAGGACCCAGGACCCTGGGTTTTGGTGGTCACGGAGCATGGTTTGGGCAAGCGAGTCCCGGTCAGTCAGTTCCGACTGCAGAAGCGTGCGGGTATGGGCTTGCGGGCGATTAAGTTCCGGCAGCCCAAGGGCAAAAAGGGGAAGAAAGTTTCGGATGACCAACTCGTTGCGCTGCGTGTGGTGGGCGAGAACGAAGAACTGATGATGGTGACGAATCGTGGGGTCATTATTCGACAGGCTGCGGATGCCATTACGCAGCAGTCCCGAGCGGCGACGGGGGTGAAGGTGCAGCGGTTGGATAGTGATGATGCGATCGCTGCTGTTGCCGTTGTTCCGCTCTCCGAGGAAGACGAGGACGCAGAAGAGAATGTAGATGCAGATACAGAGGCATCCACCGAAGCGGCTGAGGCGGCTGAAGCCACCGAAGCGGCTGAGACCGTTGATGTTGCGGCAGAAACCACTGGCTCTGAGGATGCCTCTGAGTCCACCGGCGAGGATGCAACAAATGAGAGTACGGAAGAAGCATAGCCCCCGATAGGAACGAAGACAGGCCCCCAAGTTCTCTAAAACGAGAGAACTTGGGGGCCTTTTGGATTGAATTCAAGGCTCTATTTGCGTTCTGGCGATGGGCTCAAAACGATTGCGATCGCATTGACGTCAGACGTGATCCTCGGCGACCCAATCATCCTGGGATATGGCTTGCCTCCCCATCACAGGAGAAAAGAATCAAAACGGGTCCCGTGGGGACAACATGGAGCAATGCTTCGGTTCAAGTGGCGGCGATGAAATGATCTTCCTGCCCGAACAGCTACGATTTAATGGGCTAACCCAGGACCTAGAGCCTGTCTGCGGAGTAGCTTGATAAATTCCGTTTGTGCTTCGTGGCTACCGACAACCAGGAGGCGATCGCCCAACACCAACCGCATTGCCCCCGTGGGATATTGATGCAGCTTTTTCTCTCGCTCAATTGCCATAATCGTGGCCCCCGTCACGCGCCGAATATTGAGTTCGGCGAGGGTACGACCCAGAACAGTATGCTCAGAACCGAGGGTTAACCATTGATGGTCCAGACCTTCCAAATTGCGCTCTAAATTCGCAGACCCCCAGTACTCCGCCCGCACCGGGGCAATATCTCGGTAGCGGCCATTGCGGTAGCGATTGACCACCTGCTGGACAGTTGTTGCACCATCTCCTAGGCCAAGCAAGACATGGGCCCCCATTTCCAAGGCGGCTTCAAATTCCGGCTGAACCACTTCTTGGGCCCCCAACTGGTAAGCCGTCTCAATTTCCTCATCCGCATGGACTCGGACGATGATATCCAGGTCCGGAGCAAGGTCTCGGGCACGGTTCAGCAGCAAGCGAGTGGCCATGGGGTCAGGGAGCGTGATCGCCATACTCTGGGCTTGATTGAGGTGCGCTTTCTCCAGAATTAGTGGACTGCAGGCGTCGCCGTAGAGATAGGGAATCTGGCGCTCCCGCAGTGTTTGCAGCGTGGCTTCGTTGTTGTCGATCACCAGGATGGGATGTCCCTGGAAATACAGCATTCGCACCAAGGTTTGCCCCACTCGGCCAAAGCCTGCCACCACGATATGGCCTGATAATGCTGATTCTTCGAGACCCACCAGCTCGCCGACTTCTTCGCTAAACCAGCGGCTAAAGAGATGGGACTGCTCGGCCCACCGCAGGAGATGAGGGGCTAGTCGGAGTGAGAGTGGCGTGAGCAACAGGGTGGCGGCGGCGGTACCCAGGACCAAACCGTAGAGGCGATCGGAAAAGAGGCCATTGACTTGGGCAACACTGGCCAAGACAAAGGAAAACTCACCGACTTGGTTAATGCCAGTTCCCACCGTTAGGGCGGTCTTCAGCGGGTAGCCAAAGCCCCGCACAATGATGGTGACAATGAGTCCCTTACCAAACATCGCAGTGGCCACCAGCCCCAGCAAAACCCAGCGATTCTCAAACAAAAAGACCGGGTCAATCAACAGACCAATGGAGGCAAAGAACAGTGTTGCAAACACATCTCGCATCGGTAGGATACGGTCCAGGGCATGGTCGGCATATTCCACATTGGACACCATCAGACCCGCTACAAATGCCCCCATTTCAATGCCCAGACCGATCTTGGAGGTGAATAGCGCAATGCCCATGCACAGGCTTACCGTCACCAACAGAAATAGCTCCTGGGACCCTTGTCTCGCCACTTGGCGAATCAAGGGGGGGATCAGCCATTTGCCCACCACCACGGCAACCCCGAGGAAAATCAAAACCTTCAAAATGGCGGCAAAGAGGGCGGCGCCAATATCGCTGCCGGACTGGGTGAGCGCCGGAAGCACCGCCAGCATCACACCCAGGGCCAAGTCCTGCACAATCAGCACCGCCAGCATGATTTGCCCATGGCTGGTTTGTACTTCGTTGCGTTCAATCAGGCTTTTCAGCACTACCGCCGTCGAGGAGAGCGACAGTACTGCGCCCAAGAATACGGCCTGGGGAACACTCTCGACCCAGCCCGTGGCATAGGCTAAGCCTCCCCCCAGGAGAAGGGTTAGCAGAATTTGTAACGTACCCCCGCCGAGGGCAATGCGACGCACCCGCAGCAAGTCCTTGAGCGAAAACTCCACGCCGAGGGCAAACAGCAGTAGGACCACACCAATTTCGGCGAGGACGTTGACATCGCTGTTGGCGCCGACCAGTCCTAAAACCTGGGGGCCAACAAGCGTGCCTCCCAGTAGATACCCCAGCAGAACGGGTTGCTTCAGACTGCTAGCAATATATCCGCCAGCGGTTGCGGCCCCTACTACGGTGACCATATCGATGATGAGATTGAGATCGGCAGCCATAGCGGTTGAGGATTACTTAGACGGGAAAAAGCTGAGGGTGAACGATGCACAAAAGCACAGAGCATAGAGAGAGAAACAGCAAGGAGCGCTAGACCAAAGTGAAGGGATGCAACTCTCTATCTCGTTTTCTTGCAGAGGGGAGACGGTTTACAGCAGAGGCGTTTTGAATTGAGTCAGCAGGGTCAGATTTAGAGTCAAGTTCTGAGTCAGGTCCCGTAGGGCCGAGTCATTCTAGCAATTTGGGAATCAGCGCTGATGTATTCATACCAATATGGCGGTAAACAAGGAATCTCTCATCAACTGGTACTCCGTGATGATTATGTCGTGATTCGTACGCAAAATCGTCAGGAATTAGAGGCGGCAGTCAGTTCGGCTGAGGCCAAGCAGCTGTTACCACAGCTTCAGGTTATCGCAGCTCACCAGGAAGCAGGGATCTTTGTGGTGACACCTAGGGTGGAAGCTGATGGGAGCGAGACGGCGGCTCAGGCTCGGCAGGTTCTCAAGCGCGAGGAGCAGATTCGCTTCGCGGGACGGGTCTTGACGGATCCAGCGTCGGGGGTTCCATTCGTCTATACGGAAAACCTGTTTGTCCAGTTTGACCCGGAGATGGAGGCAGAAGCTTGTCAGTCTGCTCTGGAACATCATCAGCTCACGGTCAAGAAGCGATTGACCTATGCCAATAACGCTTATTTTGTCGGAGCTCCCCAGGGGACAGGGCTTCAGACCTTTGAGATTGCCCAGACTCTGTTGAATGAGCCCAAGGTTCTCCTGTGCCATCCAGAGTTGATCAGTGAACACCGATCCCGTCAGGTTGCTGCTGCAATCCCAGCCCAGCAATGGCATCTGCGGCAGACGGAGGTCGATGGTGTTGCGGTGGATGCGTTTGTTAATGTGGCGGATGCGTGGGAGGTGACGAAGGGAAAGGGGGTGGCGATCGCCATCGTTGATGACGGTGTCGATGTGGACCACATTGAATTCAGTGGTTCAGGCAAGGTCATTCATCCCCGCGATGTGACGGAGCAGGTGGATGATGCTCGCCCGAAGGACGCCAATCCCATGTATGGCGATGACCACGGTACGCCCTGTGCTGGGGTTGCCTGCGCAAGTGGTCTTGAACAAGCGTTTGGTGTTGCTCCAGAGGCCACGCTGATGCCGATTCGTTTAGCCTCTGGACTCGGATCTCAGGCAGAGATTGATGCCTTTGTTTGGGCGGTGGAGCATGGTGCCGATATTATTTCCTGTAGTTGGGGGCCGGTGGATGGTCCTTGGTGGGATCCGGAGAATGAGCAGCATAAGCTCGTGACCCCCTTGCCGGACAGTACGCGATTGGCGCTAGATTATGCGGTGGAAAAGGGACGCGATGGCAAGGGGTGCGTGATCACCTGGGCGGCAGGTAATGGCAATGAGAGTGTGGATAATGACGGCTATGCCAGCTATGACAAAGTAATCGCAGTCGCGGCCTGCAATGACGACAATAAGCGCAGTATCTATAGCGATTTTGGCAAGGCAATTTGGTGCACATTTCCTAGTTCAGACATTGGCTTTCCAGAGTTGAATCATCCCGATCCGAAAACGTCGGGAATTTGGACAACGGACCGGGTGGGTGCAGCGGGCTATAACCCGGGCAACCTCGACCCCAATGCGGAAGCCGCAGGGGATGACTCGGGCCATTACACAGAAACCTTTGGCGGCACGTCTAGCGCTTGCCCGGGGGTGGCGGGGATTGCAGCGTTGATTCTTGCTGCGAATCCAGAACTGCGTTGGGATGAAGTGCGGGAGATTTTGCGGCGATCGGCGGTGAAGATTGACCTAGAAGGGGGCCAGTATGATGCAGATGGGCATAGTCCGCTGTACGGCTATGGTCGGCCAGACCCGGCGGTGGCGGTGAAGCTGGCCATCGGTGGGGATGATAGCGATGATGGGGATGAACCTTGGGTTGATGAGGATGAGGATACGGTGGGCAATCCAAAGACTTTGGTGGCGGCGATCGCCTTTGGCATCTTGTCAGTAGCCTTGCTGTGGATGTTGACCCACGCAAGCTAACTAGCGATGAGAAGATTCGGTTAATAAGGAATTATTCCGAATGTTGCTACGCTTGAGATGATCTCGACTCCGGGAAGAAGGGCATACTTACGTCACAGACTTCAATTCATCTCTTGCTCCCATACTTCTGATTCTGCAGGAATCACTTTTTTCGGCGAACGACTTTGCTCAAGCCCAATCATCCTAAGTATTTTCCTCCGCAGGAAATATCCCTTCCGATTTGTGGGATGAGAACATGATTTTCCGGTTATTCTCCTGCTCCCCTGTATAAAAATAGGAAGTCTAAAGAGTAGATACCAGTGGCTCTAACTAGAAAATGAAAGAGTTGTATGCTTTGACTTTATTTCTAGTTGATCGATGTATCAACCTTCTCGATTTTTCAAGGTACATTGGTGGTTAAATCTTGAGGCTTTAATTACACAATCTATTGTTTAATCTACGGGGCCATGTATAGGAATAAATATTTAATCCTGCCTGATAATGCAGCCAAAGTAATACCTGAATTTAATCGATTAAGCTGCCTAGGTCTATCTATATATACTCATAACTCTCTGGATATTTCATTTTCCAGAAATGAAATAGTTGAAGTTGTTTTGATCGGTTATGCAATTAACCCCTTG
>CALIJJ010000002.1 GCA_938017515.1 uncultured Pseudanabaenaceae cyanobacterium | reverse complement strand
C
Organism: uncultured Pseudanabaenaceae cyanobacterium; assembly: GCA_938017515.1. Classification (GTDB taxonomy): domain Bacteria; phylum Cyanobacteriota; class Cyanobacteriia; order PCC-9006; family JAAUQQ01; genus JAAUOP01. Next base: position 10,061 of record CALIJJ010000002.1, on the reverse strand, counting down.
CTACTCTCCTTGCCTTGAGTTTGCTGGGTTGCAGCTTCCAGGCTCGCCCCCCGCTGCTCCCCAATCTCATCCCTTCAAGCCTTCATCAACCATGTCTCAAGCAACTCGCAAAATTAACCAGACCGAAATCAACCAGGCCGAAATGAATCAGAGCGCATCACAACAGCCCACAATCGAAAGCCTCGAACTGATTGCGCGAGAGGAACCCTTGCCACCGTTGGGCGAACCGACCGATCGCGATCGCCCCATCAGTTTCGCCACGGTCTTCCTCAATCTCAAAAATCCTCAAAACGCTGTGGCACAAATGCAATTACAACAGCTCAATATCATCAACACCAAAACGCTTGACGTGCTCATGATTCTGGAGCAACCCCAAATCATCAGGCTCAAACCGCTGGAAAACGCCACCGTCGAAGTGCAACTCACCAGCCAGAGCCGGTATCCTGAACTGGGCATAATAAAAGCGATCGCCACCTACCAAATTCTCACAGACCCCAATCAACCCGCAGCCCGTTCCGCAACAGACCACAAGTACCACATCGAATCTCCCAGCATCCCCGTGCAGCGCTGACCAGCGCAACTCTACCTATGGACAAGCTCGTCATTCTCCAATTTGGTTCGGGAAGCCTGGAAACGGGCTTCCCGGTGACGCTGCGTTTGGGGCCAGAGGGAGAACGAGCCCACACCGAACTCACGGGGTCACTGCCGCCGCTACCGGAATTGGGCGATCGCTTCAGCGACTGGCAGGGCACCTACCGCAACCTAGACTTCTCAGGACGGCCCCTTGCCCTCAAGAAAACCGAGAAAAGCTTCGCCAGCCCAGAGGACTGCAATGGGGCTGCGCAACGACTGAGCGATCGCCTCAACCACTGGCTCCGCTCCGAGAGCTTTCGACTCCTGCGAGAAACCTGGCTCGAAAAGCTCAAACCCGACGAAGCCCTAAGAGTGGTTATCCAGACCCAGGACTTAGCCCTACAACGGTTGCCTTGGCATCTGTGGGAGGTTTTGGCACGCTACACCCAAGCCGAAGTCGTCATCAGTGCGCCGACCTACGATCGCGTCGAGCTGGCGGAGAGTAGCGGCTCCGTTAAGATTTTGGCGCTACTGGGTAACCGGACAGGGATTGATATTGAGCGCGATCGCACCCTACTCGAATCCCTCCCCAACGCCAACGTCACGTTCCTCGTAGAGCCAACCTCCGAGTCGTTGACCGACCAACTCTGGAGCGAACCCTGGCAAATTCTCTTCTTTGCCGGACACAGCGCCAGCCTGGGTCCCGATGCCGTGGGCAAGTTCGGCATTAACCCCACCGACAGCCTCACGATCGCAGAACTCAAGTACGCCCTTCGCAACGCCGTCAGCCGAGGACTCCAACTCGCCATCTTCAATTCCTGCGACGGTCTGGGCCTCGCGCGGGAGTTCGCAGATTTGCAAATCCCTCAGCTTATTGTCATGCGCGAGCCCGTGCCCGACCGGGTGGCCCAGGCATTTCTGCAATATCTATTAGCCGCATTTCGGGATGGATTGCCCTTGCATCTGGCGGTGCGCCAAGCCAGGGAGCGGTTGCAGGGGCTAGAGAAAGAGTTTCCCTGTGCAACCTGGTTACCGGTGCTGTTTCAGAACTTGGCTCAACCGCCTGTGACTTGGCGATCGCTGTTGGGGCTAAAACCAGAACACCAAGATTCGCAAACCGATGGGGCAGCAGCGATCGCAATCCCAACCGAAAATCATCAAGCACCCAACCCGATCCCCCGTAGGGACGAACCGCCGTTCGTCCAGGCCAAAGCCACCACCATCACCAAAGCCACGATCGCCGCCACCCTCGCCATCACAACTGCGATCGCTGGAGCAACCATCGCCCTCCGCCGCATCGGTTTGCTCCAACCACTCGAACTGCGCGCCTACGATCACCTCCTCATCCTCCGCCCCGCCGAGCCCCGCGACCCACGCATCCTCGTCGTTACCATCACCGAAGAAGACGTGCAAAGCCAACCCGAGCGGGGGCGCAGCTCCCTCTCCGATACCGCCCTTGCCCAGGTCTATCAAACGTTGCAGCAGCATCAGCCTGCGGTCATCGGTTTGGATATCTACCGCGACTTTCCCGTGGACAAGCGCTACCCCCAGCTGGCAGAGGCCATCGCCCAGGACGAAGCTTTCGTCGGTGTCTGCCGCGTCGAAGCCCCCAACAAACCCGCCATCGACCCACCACCAGAACTCCCGAGCGATCGCGTCGGGTTCAGCGACCTACTCAACGACGGCGACGGCAGCGTCCGTCGCCAGCTCCTGGCCATGACGCCCCCGGCCACGTCCAGTTGCCAAGCCTCCCTCCCCATCAACATGGAACTGGCTCTGCGCTACCTGGCCCTTCAAGATGTCTTCTTGGAAGAACAGGAAAACGGCGATTGGCACATTGGCCAAGCCCGCATTCGCCCCCTGGAAGCCCACACCGGCCCCTACCAGGGCATCGATGCCTGGGGCTACCAAATGCTGCTCAACTACCGCAGACACAATGGTTTAGACGACTTCACCGATGTGCTCACCCTGGGCGATGTCCTGAGCAGCGAGTTCAATCCTGAGGTCGTGCGCGATCGCATTATCCTCATCGGTACCACCGCCGAAAGCTTCAAGGACTACACCCAAACGCCCTACGGCGGCGGCGAAGAAGACCTCGCCGGGGTCATGCTCCAGGCCCAGATGACCAGCCAAATCATCAGCGCAGCCCTGGACCATCGGCCCTTAATCTGGACCACGTCTTTCGCCAGCGAGAGTCTGTGGATTTTGCTTTGGGCGGGTGTTGGCGGTGCTGTCGTGTTGGTGTTGCCGGGGCGGAATCCGAGGCTTGTGGGATTGGCGATCGCCGCCACCCTCATCTACGCCGCCTGCTTCGGCCTCATGCATCAGCGCACAGGATGGCTCCCCCTAGCCCCCCCTTTGCTGGCGCTACTCGGCAGTGGCGCAGTGGTCTGGGCTTCTCAAAAACAAGCCACACGTTAACCCTCTCCAAGAAGCAATTAGCACAAGAATTCTTAATGTTCATCGGGAAACCCTGAGGACGTTTCTGTGGTCTTGTATAGTGCCCCATGCCCTAAGCCAGAAACCTTTCACGGTTTCACAGAAGAAATAGCTGCATACCACAGCCTATTTGGCCGTATTCATTCTTGTCAGCGTCTAGCGCCGATTTCTACGCACCCGATCTATGAAGACGTCTCAACTTCTTACCTTTGCTGCTGCCGTTGTGCTTGGGGGCTTCGGTGCAGTGTTACCGGTGGGGGAGGCCCCCATGAAGCAGGCCATGGCCCAAACCACTCGGCCCAGGATTCGGTTCGTGAAACCCAAGCTATCTCGCGATCGCGGTGCCCCCGGCAAACGCGGCGAAGGGGCCAGTCGTACCTGTGAAAGTGATCAGCGTTTGGCATCCCTAACTGCCCTAGTCCCGAATTACCTCGAAGACGGTGAGAAGGATCAGGTCTTTGGCAAAACCACAAAATCCCACCCGGAGCTGGCTTTCTATATCCCAGTGGCCAAAGGAGATGTGGAGTCAGTCTCGCTGATGCTGATGCTGATGGACGCAGATGGCAATTTCTTGGATGAAGTGGCAGTGGAGGCGCCGCAGGAGCCCGGCGTTGTGCAAGTCGCTTTGCCAGAATCATTTGCGGGACTAGAAGAGGGCGATCGCGTCCAGTGGTACCTAGAGATGGAACTACTCTGTGCAGGCGAAGACATCGCCGATGCCAACTACAGCAGCGTGAGCGGCTGGGTCGAGCGCGAAGCCATGCCCGAGGGAGTTGAAGCAGCGGTGAGCATTAATAATGTGGCGGACAATGCCCAGATTTTTGCCAGCCTAGGTCTGTGGTTCGATGCCCTAGAATTGGTCGCCGAACAGCGACAGAACGAGCCAGCCAGTGCAGAAGCCGCCGCAGATTGGGCTGCCCTGATGGAAAGCGTCGGGCTGGATGCCCTGGCAGATGCTGAATTGGTTTCTGAGACGATGGCAGCCCAACAGGATTGCTTAGAAGCCAATGGGACCGAGTCAGGAGCGATCGCCACCGAAGCCATTGAGTAACCCAAACCATTAGAGCTCCTGCGTCAATCATCTGGCCTGCCCCCTTGTCTCCTCTCCCAGAATTGGAAGGGGTCGGGGGATGGGGCGGCCATCAGGTTCGTACTAGGGGTCTAATTAATTACCCGAATCACCCAAAAATTGTCATCACAACTATAGAGTTCAAGAGCAGAGTTCAAGAGCGTTTAAGTTGAGATTTCCAGTCTCATCAGCCTTCGGGTGCTCCCCCAAAGAACCATGCCCCAGGCAATCATCCACCAGAACCCCAGAAATATTCGATAATAGAGGAAACTAACCAGCCCCCCGCTTGATGAGCTGCTCCATTCCCTCTGCGAACCTCACCCCAAGCTTCGACACTCAAAACCTCGAACAGATTCTCGATCGCGCCCTCAATCAACAAGACCTCACCGTAGACGAAGGTGTTTTCTTGCTGACTCAACAATCAGAGGAGGCGATCGCCGCCATCCAACAAGCCGCTGATACCCTGCGAAAAGACCTCGTTGGCGACACCGTCACCTATATCGTCAACCGCAACATCAACTTCACCAACATCTGCGAGCAACATTGCAGCTTCTGCGCCTTCCGCCGCGACGCAGGCGACGACGGGGCCTACTGGCTTGACTGGACACAAATCCTGGAAAAGACCGCCGAAGCCGTCACAATCGGTGCTACCGAAATCTGTATGCAGGGGGGCCTCAACCCCGAGGCCAAACTCGACGGCAAAGCGCTCCCCTATTACGTCAAGCTCATCCGGACAATCAAGCAAGATTTTCCAAAAATTCACCTGCACGGCTTTTCCCCCCAGGAAATCGAATTTATTGCCCGTCAGGACAACATCAGCTTTGAGAATGTCATCATGACCCTGAAAGCAGCAGGACTGGGATCCATGCCCGGCACTGCGGCTGAGGTCCTTGATGATGACGTCCGTCGTGTGCTCTGCCCCGAAAAAATCAGCGCCACGGTATGGCTCAACATCGTCGAAACGGCCCACCGACTGGGCATGCCGACAACCAGTACGATGATGGCCGGACATATTGAGACTCCTCGGCAGCAAATCGAGCATTTGGCCAAACTGCGATCGCTCCAACAAACCGCAGCAGCCAACCACTATCCCACTCGCATCACCGAATTCATCATTCTCTCCTTCGTGGGCGAACATGCCCCCAAACCCCTGCGTCGCCGTGTGGGCCGCGATCAGCCTGTTGTAAAAGATGCTCTGCTGCTCACCGCTGTTTCCCGACTGTTTCTAGGTCACTGGATTAAAAATCACCAGCCCAGCTGGGTCAAGCTCGGGCTGGATGGTGCCACCGAGGCCCTGCGCTGGGGCTGCAACGATATCGGCGGAACCCTAATGGAAGAGCACATTACCAGCATGGCTGGTGCCCAAGGGGGAACCTGCAAAAGCGTGGAGGATCTGCGAGGCGCGATCGCATCCCTTGGACGCCCCGCACGCCAAAGAGATACTATTTATACTTACCTGTAGGAAAATTTTCTTAAACTGGGAAACCTAATTCTGTCGGCGTGCGTCTTCAAATGCACGTTATCAATTTTAGTGCACACCAATTTTACCCACGATCAGGATTCTGTAAGGTCAAGCCAGCCTTTTACAAAAGTGTCTTAAAGCTGGCCTGTCGAATCATTTTTTAAGATATGTTTTGAGATGCAAGACAAACGTGTCGTACTTCCTTCCGACTAGTCCTTTACAGCCTCTGGGGCACCTTATAGCAGCATTACCATGACGCTTCCTAATTTTATTTTGATTGGTGCACCAAAGTCTGGCACCACCTCCCTATATCACTATCTCAAAGCTCACCCCGAAGTCTTCATGAGTTCCCTGAAGGAGTCTTACTTCTTCTCTGAGGACAAGTATAAAGATCCAGAATTATTAGCAGAATTTGAAGACCTATTCAAGGATGTTAAGCACGAAAAAGCCATTGGCGAAGCCTGTGCCACTTACATCTTCCATGGTCACGCCCACGAATCCATCAAAAGTGTAATCCCTGACGCCAAGCTCATTGTGATCCTACGCGATCCTGCCGAGCGGGCCTATTCGGACTACATTATGAGTTATCGGACAGGTCACCGGAAGCTCAATGTTCAAGAAGATGACATTGAGACATCATTCCTTAACTTCCTAGGGGAAGATAATTCGAGCTATTTTTACTTTGAATGCTTGAGTCGCTATCTGAAGAATTTTGATCGGAATCAGCTTAAAGTCATGCTGTTTGACGATTTGAAGAACAAGCCCCAGCAAGTCGCTCGGGAATGCTTTGAATTTCTCGATGTTGACCCCAATTTCGAGCTGGAAATCGCTGACAAGGTCTTCAATAAGGGCGGTATGCCCAAGAACGAGAAGCTGTTCCTCGCCATGGAATCACTGCGACAGGCCTACCGCCCTGCTCTCGCTCGCATGCTCCCTGACAATCTCTACTCACAGCTGCGATCGGGCTACTCGGGCGTCCGCTCCATGAATATGAAGTCCAAGTCGGTCAAGCTTTCTACCGATGGGCGCAAAAAAGTGATCGACATCCATCGGGATGATACGCTGCGACTCCAGGACTTCCTGGCTCGGGATTTGTCTCATTGGTTGGAGTGCTAGGACGCGTCCACGGCTTGCTGGGTTAGCCCATCGAGGGCCCCAGTAATCTTTTTCAGCACTTCTGCCCCGCAGCCATCTAAGCGATGCCGCTGCGCCAGGTACTGAGGGTCATTGTAGGCCAGCTTAACGCCAGCCTCATCCTGCCAAATCAGCACCTTTTGGGGTAGATCAATCGCCAAACTCGGGGCACACTGCATCAGCGGCGTGCCCAGTTTTGCGTTACCGAAAATCACCACGCGGGTGGGCGGCAGTTCTAGGTCGGCCCCCGCTGCATTGGCCTGGTGGTCAATGGTCGTGAATACCGTTAAGCCTTTGGCTTCCAGGACCTTCGTCAGCCGAGCTGTGGTTTCATCCACATCGTGGGCGCTGGCTTTAACCACCAATCCTTCTGCGGGCATTTGAGCATCAGGCATATCAGCATCAGGCATTTGAGCATCAGGCATTTGAGCATCAGGCATATCAGCATCAGGCATGTCAGCATCAGTCACCTGAGCACTGCTCGGCGCAACGGCTTCTGTAGTCGTGGCTTCACCGACGCCTTCACTCACAGCGGGCGTACAGGCATTGAGGGCAATGCCAATCAGTGGCACCCAAATCAGAGGCACGAGGGAAACAAAGCGTGGGTTCTGCATGACAGGAAGGAAATCGCGCATCGTGTTTTTTAAGGGGGTCACCATTCGTAGGCTCCTTATCTCCGAAACAGAGCAACAAACGCTTTAGGATTTTTCGAGGGGATAGCGATCGCCCGGACCCGCCGACCACTCCCACATGGATCCCGCATAGTTTTTAACGGAATAGCCCAGATCCGTCAGAACAACGGTGAGCCACCCCGAGCGAATACCTCCCGTACAGTAGGCGACAATTGTTTTGTCTGGCGTGATGCCGATCGCTGCCAATTGTTCACGCAGCTCGGATTCGGGCAAAAGCCGACCGTCCGCTGCTAGCAAATCCTTGAAATAGAGATTGATGGCACCGGGGACATGGCCACCGCGTTGTTCTCCGTAGGGCGTTTTCCCTCGGTACTCGCGGGGTTCTCGGGTGTCGATCAGAATGGGGGGATTGTCGCTCTCAAGCTGAGCTCGAAGCTGATCGCGGGTCATGTCCCAGGCATCAGTTCGCTGAACAACAAAATCACCGGGTTGACGGGCTGCTGAATGGAGCGATTGGCCGACTGTTTTCTGTCGCGCCGTCTCCACGCCTGCTGCCTTCAGTGACTCAATCCCCCCATCAACGAACACAGCCTGTTGTTGGCCCAGCGATCGCAACATCCAGACAATGCGCCCCGCCTCTCCCCACCCCTGGGGCGGATTGCCAAAGACAACGACGGGGGTTTGGTTGGAAATCCCCAGCGATCGCAGCACCTGTTCCAGCACTCGATCATCCCCAAGCAATGTTCCCCGCGTAACTGGGTCCTTCGGCGTAAATTGATCCCAGCGCACAGGCAGAGCCCCCTGCAATTGCAATTTGCCCTGGCCTTTCCCCCGGGCATCAAGCAGCGTTGCGCCTTTGTCAATTAGCTGACGACCTTCAGATGCATTCACAACCCAAGATGTCAGGGCGTCCTGGTCAACAGCAGATGTAGAGGCACCCAGAGAGTCCTGAGGGGGGAGAAATGTAACAGGGGTTAAACTCGTTTCCATGGGCAATTCGCGATCGCGCCAAGCCGACATATCCCCCTCCAAATGACGAATGCGCATGAACCCAGCTTCATCCAGGATCGTCTCAGCCCGGTTTGCCCGTACACCGCGTTCGCAGTAAACAATCACCTCTGCCTCTCGAAAACGCTGTAGCTCATCGAGACGCTCAGCCAACTCCCGATGATCAATATTGACAGCGCCGGGGATATGGCCCTCAGCGAACTCCTGAGGCGATCGCACATCCAGCAACAGCCAGTTCGGCTCCTGGGTTGGACGGGGATCTGCCTCCAATTTCGTGATGAGATCAGACTGCGAGAGCAATTCGCCGACCCCCATGGGACTAGCACAGGCCGATAGCTGAAGCACCAGAAGCAGCAACAACAACGCCACCCAAGCCCTTGCGCCTAGAGTTTTATTGCGATTCCCCACGAAAAAGCCAGAGGCATTCGCATTCGGAGTAAAAGGGTTAAATCTGACCATTTTTACAAATCAACCGGGCCAATCGAACGGGGCCAATCAATGGGATGGTTCCATTATAAGAACGGAATATAAGCGATCGCCTGTTCGATAGGTCATCCGTACTTTGACAGTGATACACTTTGGCTGTGTCCATTTTTGGCCGCCCCGGGCCATGACCCATGCCAACCCGCCCCGCCGATATCCTCACGCTGCTCCAGCGCAAGCAGGATGAGTTTGTTGGATTTAATCAAGAAACCCTGGGCCTCCTGGAAAAATATCGCAAGGCCCTGAGAAATTTTGCCGAGATCGCACCGCAAGCGAATTCCGATGCCGGTTTCGCCGACAGCTTGGAGGCCGACGACCTTGCAGGAGCACTGCTAGAACCATCCACCCTGGCCAAGCAGGGACTCATCGCCTTTCCTCAGCAATGGCACAACCGCGAAGAAAGTTTCGATTGGGTTCGCCAACATCTCACGGGCATCGCGACGTTTGCCGTCGATGGCTCCCAGATCTATCCCAGCAAGGACATCTCCATCCCCGTGGCCCTGGTGCAGGTGGGCTGGTTCGAGAATTTACACCGGCCCCAGGGCACCTATGACAAAGACATCCGTTTAGACCTAATGACTCCAGCGGAGTTGAAGGATTTGCGCGGCGACTTGGCCGATCGCCGGGTCAATATGCGACGGTTTCAAATGGAGACCGAGCGACTGGTGGAATACATCGAAGACCATTCCGGAGATGAGGAATGCCTGGTGTTTTTGGATGGGTCGCTGGTGGCAACCTTTGCGGAAGCCTTCGACCAAGAAACGCAGCTCTTCTACGTGGACTGCCTACGTCAGTTGCTTCAGGCCAGCGAGGACTGCCGCGTCCCCCTCGTGGGCTACATTGACACCTCCTATGCCCATGACCTAACGGGGCTATTGCAGCGGGGGTTTGATTTGCCCCAGGTGTCAGCACTGCACGATGCCCAGGTGGCGCATTTGGGCATGAATTGGGGCGATCGCACCCCCTTACTCCGCTGCCAACGCGACGTACTCAACAAGTTCTACGGCGCGTTCAAAAAACGTATTGCCTACACCTACCTCAAAACCAACGATGGCTATCCGGCACGCCTAGAACTCCCCCTGTGGATTTATGAAGAGGGTCGCCTAGAACAGATACTCAATTGGATTCGGGCGGAAGTCGTGATTGGTGGTGGCTATCCCTACGCCATCGAAACAGCCGATCAGGTTGCCGTGCTCAAAACAGAAGACCGCAATGCCTTTTATCGATTGCTGCAGGACTGGTCCGAAAAGGAAGGTCTGAA
>CALIJJ010000001.1 GCA_938017515.1 uncultured Pseudanabaenaceae cyanobacterium | reverse complement strand
TTGCGAGCGATGAGAACGGTATGGTTAGCAAGACCACTGATTTGACCACTGCTCAGCACCCGTTCTACAGGATTTTCCACATTTTCCCGAGTCGTTTCGTGGAGTATGACGAAGATTTCGGAGAGAGGACGGCTCACGGCCTCACCACATGGCCACCCTGTGAGTGCCTCAGCGATGGGATTGAGATAGGTGACACAGCCCCGTTCATCCGTGGTGATGACCGCATCACCAATGGACTGTAAGGTTACTTGGGCCAGTTCCTTTTCACGGAAGAGCTGTTGTTCAATCGACCTTCGTTCGGCCATTTCTCGGGTTAGTCGCTGATTATGACGCTGCAATAACTCGACTCGCTCATCTGTGAGCTGAGTGACCTGTTGCTGAAGCACCTCAACGGTATTACACATCTCCACAGGATTCAGCAGCGACAGAAATCCAGTTTGGGTGAGAATGCCAGCCAAACGCCCGTCAGCTTCAGCTATGACCAGCCGCCGTACATGCAATTGCTGCATAATTTGCTGCGCAGCCCACAGTGAATCATTCGGTTGGAGACACCGTAGAGGACAACTCATCACCGCCTGCGCTTCGAAGGCATGGAGATCAAGATCCAGGGCTTGAAACTGAACAATATCTCGTTCAGTCACAATACCGATGGGGTGCTGGGGGGACGCACGGCACGGGGCCTCCGCCAGGGTCTCGCTGGAGAGTGAGCCAGAACCAGGCAGAGGTTCCACAATCACCACACAGCTCACACGATGTTCTGCCATGCGTTGAGCAAGCTCGATAATGGGGCTATCACCGGGGGCCGTCACGACCTGCGCTGTCATGACTTCAGAAATCTGGCGCAGCTTGAGTAACACGGTTGGCTGTAGCGCCTGACGAATACTCGCTGGGGTTGCGACACCAACCAGAAGTCCATCTCTATCGACAATGGGGAGATGTCGAATCCGGTGTTGCCGTAGCAAGCTCAAAACGGTCAAGCAGTCTTCCAGTTGATGTTCCGGCAGGGTGATGAGTTGACGAGTCATCACATCCTCCACCCGAAGACCCTGGATAGCCAGACCTCGGGCCGTTAGTCTGACCACATCACGTTCGGTGACAATGCCTAGGGGCCGCCCCTCAGAAACCACTAAGGCATAACTCACCCGTCCTCGTGCCGGGCTGTCTTGTGTATCCCCCCCGAGGCTGCCTTTGGCCTGGCTCATCTGCTGCAAAACACTGGAGAGTAGCGTACCGGGTTCGATCAACAAGGGCTGGCGATCGAGAGCAGAGGCCGGGTTCATTCCCGAACTGCAGGCACTGACGATCTCGACAGCATCCGATCGTGCCGTCCGAGGAAGCTCCGATGGAGAAGAATCAGATGAACCCATGACTTAATAGACTTAATACGCTGATGAGCTATTGCCATCTATTTTGAGTCATGGTGGATGCCTAGCTGAGGTTGTTCGATAATTTTTCTCGAAACAAAATATTTTCGCTAGGGTGCTTCCGTTTGGGGTAAAACGTCGGAATTTATGGAAGATCGACGTCGCCGACAGCGATCGGAACAATATTTGACCTCGTCCCAACAGTCAGCCCATTTTTTACGCCATTCAAAGGGGCGATCGCAGACAACGCAGACCTTACTCGGGAGATTAGATTTGGTGAATTTTGCTGCTTGTTTGTTCTTTTTTTTGCGTGCCATGGGCTATCTATTGCTTCTCGATGGACGATTGCTTCTCCCTGGGCGATCGCGATGGGCGATCGTTGCCCCTGGGTGAGCTGTTCAGGGTCGGCCTTGCCTCTGAGCTTATTTTTTGACTGCTCTTTTGGCCTATCTTCTGGCCTGAGTGTATCGAAGCGAGTGGCAACGTGTAGTGAAGCCAAGTGATGGGCGATAATCAAACCATCCGCCGACGCCATCACCGTTGCCACCTATGCTGTCGAACGTCAAGCTGCCCAACTTCACGCTACCCAACGTCAAGTCGATGCTTCAGAGATTCCGTGCCGTCGCCCTTGTCAGTTGTTTGGCACTGCTCCTCTCCGGCTGTGTCAAATATGATGTTGGCGTCACCTTTGATAGCCAGCATTCCGGTGAGATCGTGCAAACGGTGAAATTAGGCGATCGCCTCTCCGCCCTCAACGGTTCCAGTGCTCGCCAATGGCTCGACAGTCTCGAAAGCCGCGCCCGCCAACTCAACGGCAAAGCCAAGCGTGTCTCCCGCCAAGAACTCCAGGTCAAAATTCCCTTCACCACGGGCAAAGACTTTAGCGCCAAGTTCAATCAGTTCTTCCAGGCCATGGGCAACTCCAGCGGAACCTCTGAAGCTGGAGACGTCTCCGACATCGATGCTTCCCTCAGTTTTCAGCAGGCCAATTTCCTCCTGGGCGAACGCAATCATCTGGTTCTAGATGTCGATTTACAGTCCCTCGGCATCATGTCTGATGACGAAACCATTGTGGTGAATCCCGGTTCACTGCTCGACCTTGAATTTCGTCTCAATGGTGTAGCCGCCGCCTCCCAACAGCGCGGTCCCGATGCAGTGACAGGACAAAAGGTTCCAGGGGGTATGGTGTGGCAGCTCAATCCCGGACAACTCAATCACATTGAGGCCACCTTCTGGATGCCCAGCAAACTGGGGCTCAGTGCGCTCGGGCTCATTGGTGTGATCGCCGCCAGCATCTACTTCAAAGAAAATCTCAGTGATCTTTAATCTCCCAACGCTATGAGTGGGGGTTACACCGCGTCCCCAATGCACCATGGCACCACCGCCGCCCCCGTCCAAATCGACATCGCCACGACCCTCACTTTATCGACCTCAGCAGTCTGTCCAACGCCGCACGCTCCCTCGCTTTTTCGCGGCATTGTTGCTGATGGGGCAGGTGTTGTTGCGGCTACTCAAGGGGCGTTTCCATCGGCGTAATTTGATGGAACATCTGGCCACAGTTGGACCAGGCTCCCTACGGGCTGTGCTGCTGATCAACTTTTTCGCGGGCATGATTTTTACGGTGCAAACGGCGCGGGAGCTGAGTCGCTATGGTGCAACGGAATCCGTTGGGGGAGCCTTTGGCCTGGCCTTTTGCCGAGAGCTAGCCCCGGTACTCACCGCAGGGATTGTGGCGGGGCAAGTGGGGGCAGCATTTGCCGCCGAGCTAGGCACCATGCGGGTGACCGAGCAGATTGATGCGTTGCAAATGATGCGTACGGACCCGGTGGACTATTTAGTCACACCACGGGTGGTGGCAACGGTGGCGATGTTGCCGCTGCTGACTGTGTTTGCGATCGCAGTCGGTATCTTCGGTGGAACGAGTGTTGCATTCCTAGCCTACGGACAATCGCCATCCATCTTCCTCGAGTCTGTGCGCCATTTGTTAGAGCTGCGCGACTTGCTCGCGGTCGTGCTGAAGTCCATGGTTTTCGCACTGATTATTGCCACCGTCGGCTGTAGTTTTGGGTTGACGACAACGGGGGGTGCGAGAGGGGTCGGGGCCTCAGCCACCGCAGCCGCAGTGGCAATTTGGATCGGTATTTTTATCGCTGATTTCTTGATGTCGGTCGTGCTGTTTGGGTTAGTGGCGATGTGAGGCTCTGCAGTTCGCACTGCCCTTGGCACCTCTCCTTTACGTCATCTCTTCCTGACCCAGTCTTTCCTCGGCGCTGTTTTGCCTTGGCGCTGTCTCTCATTGGCGCTGTTTTTCCTTAGCACTATGATGAGACGGTTGAGCAGCAGAAGGGCAGACGCGCAGACTGCGTTTTCTAGGACACGACATCTGGGGTCATTGCGAGAGATTCTATACTTTCTGGGCATTTATAAGGCATCCTGTAGTCGGCTCTGTGCCTGTGCCACTCCCTGGCAGTGAGTCAGCAGCTGGTCTCCCGATCCCGACGGCGTGATTTCTGGAGCCATCAGTTGTTGACAGCTTTGCCCTGGGACACGTAGCATGGCCGCCAATTCCCTTCCCCAGCCTCCCTAGACGGCATAGCGAACGACATGGCCATTGATACCCAGAAGCTCAGCAGCGTTCTTCAAAATTTTGTCACCTCCACCCACGATATTCAAGGCGCAGCCCTAGTCACGCCGGACGGACTCCCCCTCGCTTCAACACTTCCGGCAGGAATGGACGAAGAGCGCGTTGCAGCCATGTCAGCCGCGATGCTGTCTCTGGCCGAGCGCATTGGCATGGAACTGTCTCGCGGGCAAATCGATCGCATTTATGTGGAGGGCGACCAGGGCTATGGCGTGCTCACCAGTTGCGGCGAGGATGCGGTATTCCTAGTACTCGCCAGCCAGGCAGCCCGACAGGGACTGCTAATGCTAGAAATTAAGCGAGCTGTAGCGGAGTTGAAGCTGGCGCTGATGTAGGTCTCATTAGGGTAGGCGATCGCACCTTCTCCCCTCAAATACTGATCCAGTCCTCACAATGCTCTAGGCTTGGCTGCTAAACCATTGGTGAAGGACTAGACGAGAGCTTTTTCTCGGCAGAAAGCCGTACGGATCTGGCCCAAGCGGGAATGAAGAATACTGACTGAGGGCAGTACCCTAGAGATGCAGCGGTGTAGGGTTGAGGGCGATCGCCAGAGGCAGGGGCAGCCATCTAAAACTGGGGCGAAATAGCGGGCAAACGAGGGCTTTTCATGGAAATTATGCGTCTGGTGGTTACGGGAACAGTGGGTGCGGGTAAAACCACGTTCATTCGAACCATCAGTGAAATTGAAGTGGTGGATACGGACCGAGTCGCGACGGATGACACAGCGTTGATGAAACGGACAACCACGGTCGCATTTGACTTTGGGCGACTTCAATTTGCGCCGGATATGGCGCTGCACCTATACGGCACGCCGGGTCAGTCTCGCTTCGATTTCATGTGGGATATCCTAATCCGCAAGGCCCATGCCTACATTTTGCTGGTCGCGGCCCATCGTCCCCAGGATTTTCGCTATGCCCGCCGCATTCTCAGTTTTATGCGCCAGCGGGCCCACATTCCCATGATCATTGGCATGACCCACGTGGACTGCGAAGGCGCTTGGGCACCCGAGAACGTGGCCCTGGCCCTGGGCTATCTCGACTCTGAGCATCAGCCTCCCATCGTGATCGTCAATGCCAATGACCAAGCATCCGTTGCCCAGGCCATTATTGCCCTGGTGCAGCACCTCATGCAGGGATGTCTGGTATAGAATCCGAATCGTCTTGTGGTCCCAGTGCCAAGGGGGGTGCAGAACCCCCTAGAGATGAGCCTCCATGGCCTACCACGTCGTAGAAGCGGTTTGTTATCTTGTCAGGGTCAATTGCGACGGGAAATTTAGACCGCTGGAGAGTATTTCTCCCGTTGTTTAATAAGGGTGACTTGTCCCAGGTTTTATCTGTTTAAACCGTGAATGGTTGAGTGGCGGTCTGCGATCGCCAGGCAAAGCAGGTAAAGTAACATCCAGGTTGGAACGCTACCGTTGTCATCCCTGGTGTACTTCCAGACAATGGGACAGGTATCCCAGCACCGGCTCGTCAGGAATCTCGCGTGGAGTAGAAGAATTGTCATGGCAATTACAGGTCAGCTAGCGGAATTCTCGCTGCCTGAACTCTTCCAATTTCTGGAACAGGGTAAAAAGACCGGGCGGTTGGCGATCGACGTGCCCAAGCTCAAAGATGTCAATGGATCCGGTGATACGCGCAGTTTCTTTGTCTGGTTTCGCCAGGGCCGTATTGTCGCCGCATCGAATCGGGCAGACGGTAATGGACTGCTGGTGCTAATGCACCGTCGGAGCTGGCTCAAGGGCATCAGCCTTCAGGAAGTGAAGCAGTTTGACACGCTCATGGTGCCTCTGGGGGTCTACCTCAAAATTCGCGATGTTCTGGATCCAAAACAGCTCAAAATTTTGTTTTACACCCAGGTCATGCGCCAGGTCTGCGCACTGTTTGAATACAGTACTGGACGATTTGAGTTTGAAAGCAAGGCTGAAATGCCCATGCGGGAAATGACGGGGCAGATGATGATGCCCACGGAGGTGACCCTAGGGGCATTGCGAGTCCTGAAGAATTGGGCTGCCCTAGAAGAAAAAATGCCTGAAATCAATTCCAGCCTTGAGAGCGTCATCGACGGTCAGCCCCATCTGCGATTAAATCGCCCGGAGTGGCAAGCCTGGGAATTCACAAACGGTACGATGTCGATTCGTAACATCGCTGAGCAGCTCCGTATGCCCATCGAGGAAGTGCGGCAGGTGGCTTTCCGCCTGATTGTTGTGGGGCTTGCGGAAGAAGTCCCTGCCATGGCTGGGGCAATGGCGTCCGCCCCCGGTGAAAATCTCGCCATTGGCGGAACTGAGGCCGATGATCTGAGCCCAACGTTCCTCCAGAGCCTGGTGGAATTTTTGAAGGGTAATGCCTAGACCCTTAGCCTAGGCGGCCCCCAGCAGGCTCTGCAAGCGAGCCTGCGATGGAGGGCATCTACAAATCGACGATTAACGACGTCTGCGACTGCGCTTACTACGCTTGACTCGACGACTGATGGACTTGGCCGCTTTGGGCCGATAGCCCTTGAAGGGGGCGATCGCATCGCTGGCCGCCTGCACCACGTCAGGATCCGAGTCGCGCAGGCCTTGCCGTAGATAGGGCAAGGCTTGGGGGCTACGGAGTTTGCCCAGGGCTTCGATGGCTTCTCGACGGACAGCAGACTCGCCATCCTGAGCCAGCAGGCTCAGAGGTTGGAGCAGTTGTCTTGCTTCCTCAGGGGATGCATCAGCCGCCGCACGATGGAGAGCGATCGCGTTGTCCAGCGTTTCTGACACAACTGAGGGTTCAGCCCCAGATGCTCCCTCGGACAGTCCCCCGGTTTCTAGCGCCTCTGGCACTGGCGTTGTCGCTTCCCCATCGACAGCATCTATCCCTTTGGGAGTGGCCGTTTCAGATTCAGGGGTAGCAGTTTCCGGCGTCTGGCAGGGCAACGCCTCAGGGTCCGATACATCCGGTGCTGAGCTATCGGGCTCCGACAGTTCAGATTCCGGTGAGGCAACTGCAAACGGAGTGTCGGCAAAAGCGCTAGATTCCGAAATACTAGATTCAGAAATGCTAGATTCCGAAACACCAGATGGCAGCGGGCTCAGACCTGTCTCTCCACTTCCACTCGTGGTCTCGCGATCAAGGTCTGCGGGAATCTCTGCTGGGGATGTTTCTGCTGCCCCGGTGGCGACGGCATCATCGACGAAGGCGCTACTTTGATCAGGGCTCACGATCGCTTCTGATGGGGGAGTCGTCGTAAAGGCATTGAATCCGGTTAGATTGCCTGCGGACGGTGCATTCTCTGTGAGAGCTGTATCCACCAGGCTTGTATCGCCAAGCACGGAGGTGATCGGAAGTTCTGATGTGATATCGGCGGAAGTGTCGCCTGCGGCGGGTGTGCCTGGCGTGAAAGAGCCGGTTGCAAACGCATCTAGAATACTGCTACTGGGCGCAGTTGCCTCTGGAACGGCTGCAGCCACATTGCCATCATCAGGGACGGTTGGGGGCAGATCACGACTGGAGAGCGAAGGGTCTGCAGGTTCTTCTGCTCCCGAGGCGGCAGCCGCAGGATTCTCTGCGGCTGATGAGTCTGTCGTCGCAGTGATCGCCTGCCTGGTCAGGCCAGGGGAGTCCGCTTCAGAAGTATCGGTAAGGGAGGCGTCTGCAATCGGGGCCTCCACCCTGAGCGTCTCTGCAATAGACTCTGACTCAGCCGACGTATCAGCAGTCATGGCATCCGATGTTTCTATCTCATCGGGCTCTGCTGGTGCAGCCTCATCAGAGACCTCAGCCGTGAGCATCTCTGCAATAGGCTCTGACTCAGCCGACGTATCAGCAGTCATGGCATCCGCTGCTTCTATCTCATCGGGCTCTGCTGGTGTAGCCTCCTGTTGCACCTCTGGCGCGGCTACGCTCCCAATTTCTGGTGTTGTCTCGTTGGCTGTGGCTTCGCTGCCTTCCTTACCCCAGGGATCCGCGACATAACCCTTTGGCACAGCACTGTCGAGACGAGCATCCCCGACCTCAGCTTGCGGCTCGACACGCTCAAGGACGACGTCACTGGCAGACTGACTGGCCTCCAAAGGTGTGTTGGCGTTGGTTACTGCTACATCTTCCAGTCCAACCGCTTCTTCGGAGCCGGTCGCTTCCTCCACCGTTTCGGCATCGGCCTGCAAGGTTACAGCCGCCTCTACGTCCTCAACGTCGGCTGCTGCCTCTGAAGGGGCCGCTTCCAGGTCGGCTGGTGCATCCACGCTTACTGGCTCAGCGCTAGCATGGGGCAAAGGAATGGACGCCGCAGGAGACGCCCCTAAGGGGGTGCCAAGGGGCCGCAGTGCCTCTTCCTTAGCCAAGACAGCTTCAGCCTGTGCCTCGGCGAGTTGCCCCTTCAAGTTGGCGATTTCAGAAATCGCACTGGCTCGCTGACTTTGCAACCGACGAATTTCACTTCCGCTGCCCACATCTCCCTGACCCGCATCCTGCAATCGATCAGAAAAGGCTAACTCCATATCCTGAGACTGCCGGGTCAAGCTTGCAATTTGGTTCGATTGCTCGGCCAAACGGCTTGCCAGAAGGAAATAGGTTACCCCCGCACCCAAAAGAATGCCGATGATAATGCCAACTAACAACATGTAAGGACGCCTCTACCAATGGATTGCTGTATTCGATCGTATCAATAACGCGCTCTCTGTAGAAAATATACTGAGTAAAATATTGGGTAAGGCCAATCACTGGAAAGCAATTTCACACAAGAAGCCTCCGAAATTGAACTTTCGGAGGCTTCTTGTAGATTGAGAAGACTTGCTGGTTCAGCAACTCCTCTCAATCATCGAATTGTATTTCTGAGCAGCGGTGGAGGACCACACAACAACGCAGATAATTCCACAGTCAAACTCTGGGCAACTTCTAAATCGAACGACGACCTAGGAAGACCAAACGCTGCTAGCAATCTGCTGCAACGGAGCCAAGTGAGGAGTCTGGCAGAGGAAGTAGGCAAAGAATGCACCACCACAGCCACCCAGCAGGAAGCCGCTGGCGAACTCGCTCCAATCCTCACGTCCTAGAGCAGGAGGCTCAGGCGTCGTGACCGTAGCGGTGGGCTTAGCATCAGTAACAGCACCGTAGAGAGATAGGGCAACCGTCAGAATCATGACGAAACCGATGGTGGCCAAAATACCTGCGGTGGGAGCAACATCGCTAGCACGGAGGGGACCCAGCAGAGCAAGGGGACCGTACAGGAAGTAGCCGTGAGCCATGCCAACCTCAAGACCGCGACGATTGGGAGAAAGTCCCTTGCGGTAGGCGGGCAGGTTTTGGATGAAAGCCTTTGAGAAACCGGATGAATTCAGCGGAGTAGCCAGATTCCCAACTTGAGGATCTCCGGCATGAGTCACTAATGACATTCGCTAATGACCTCTGTAATTGTCAAAAATTAGAAAAACCCTACACAAAGACTAAGGGAAGCCGATTTCTTTGTTTACCCATTGTTAAGAATCTTTATACCCAGAGGATTGCTCGGAGCTTCGCAGTAGGATTTAGCGTAGTCGATTTGTCATTTTAGGAAACTTAATTTACCTATGAGTGCTTCCTTTCTGCCTGCGATTTTTGTTCCTTTGAGTGCGATCGCTGCCTTCGCCGCGATGGGCCTGTTTTTCCTCTACGTGGAAGCAGACGCCTAGTCTGTAAGGGTACTCAGTTCAAAGGTTTAGATCTTTGCCCTTTCTTGAATCTCTGCTCCTGCGACTGGTGCTTTAGCCCAATTGCAGGGGCATTTTTTATGGATTGAGTTGGTGAGTTTCCATTGGCTTCTTGTTGCGTAAACGACAAAAAACCGTAAATCAACTGATAGGAACCCAGCTCTAGTGAAGGTAATCCCGTGTTTGCTCGGTTGTTATGATTGAGGTCAGCACAGGGCTTGTGATATCTCTAGGGATAAGTTGTCCTTTCATCTTTTTGCGCGGATTCTTGTGGAATTCTTAATTGATGTATTGGTGCAAACTGAGTGGTCATCGAGGGGTATTTCAGCCTTGGAATGCAGCCTGCACTACCGCGAGAAAACGATCATAGTTGCTTGGGGGATAAGCCCATATCATCCGATGATGGTTGAACAATTGTCCGTTGTGAGTTGAGTGTTGTGAGCTGGGTGTTGTGAGTTGCGTGTTGTGAGTTGAGTAATGGGTAATCGGAAGAAAAAGAAGGCTGGAGATAAAACGGTCTATCGAGAATTTGGCACCACCGATGCTGCCCTAGAGCGTCCTGTCCAGGAGCTGTCTCCCCAGGAGCATGATTTGCGGATTCAGTTCTCCCGCAAAGGCCGCGGCGGCAAAACGGTCACGATTATCTCTGGTTTCCAGGTCAAGCCCGAAACCCTCAAAAAACTGCTCAAGACGATCAAAGCGCAGTGTGGCACCGGCGGAACCATCAAAGAAAACACCCTGGAAATCCAGGGTGAGCATCGAGAAAAAATATTAGCGGCGGTTACTCGGTTGGGATATCGCGCCAAGTTGAGTGGCGGTTGACCTTCTTGAGCCAATCACGACCCAGCAGAACCGTGATGTCTGAATCTAAGTCGCCAATGCTGTCTACCACCACTTCACCCATGCCAAGGGTGCGACGAATTGCTTTAGCCCCCTCAATATCGCCCTTCTGCGCAACGATACGGGTGACCTGCAACGATTCGGACCAATCTTCCTGGGCGAAGATATAGTCGTAGCCTTCTTCGTAGAGGTGATCGTAGGCGGTATTCAGGGCTGTTTCTTCTCCAGTGCTGTTCTGAATCGAAATGCGCAGATCCAGATTCTCGCTAGCAGCGTCCTCTAGGTCTCGGGCTGCGTAAAGACCGTCTTCGCTGGCTTGATAATCACTGGTTCGATAACTGGGGTCGCTATCGCGTCGGCTACGATATCGTCCATCGGACGCATTACCGTAGTCTGAGGTGCCATAGCCTAACTCGCCCCCTGCACGGTCTCCATAGTCGGATTCATACTGCGCGTCGTAATCCGCGTAATCGGTTTCCCAGAGTTGAGGCTCACGGTCAACGGGAAGATCGAAGTACTGGGCAACAATGTTGTCTAACTTGTCGTAGTCAGGCAGCCAGTAGCTCGCGTTGTATTCCTCGGGGTCGCTGAAGGTACCGGGGACCATCAGCATTTGCACATCACTGCGCTGGGTACTGCTGGCGAAGTTAACCAGGGCAAAGAGTTCCTCGACCGAAAGGTTCGTGTCTAGGTGCGATCGCACGATACCCAGCACTTTAGGAAGTTTCGTGAGGGTTGCAGGCGTCAAAGTCTGTTCGATAAAGGCTCGCATCAGCATCTGCTGACGCTGAACCCGGCCAATATCACCCTTGTTGTCATACCGAAAACGCAGGAACTGCATGGCTTGATCGCCATTCAGCGTTTGCTGGCCTTCCTTGAGGTTGATGTAGAGGTGCTGGCTGTCGTCCTGGTACTTCATGTCCTTCGGGACGTAGACATCCACACCGCCCATGGCGTCGATCAGCTTCTCAATCGCCTGAACGTTGACGCGCACATAGCGATCGATGCCAACCCCGTTCATCAAATCACTGACGGACTGGGCAGCGAGGGCAGGTCCTCCCTCCAGATTGGCCTCATTGATCTTGACCTGACCGAGTCCCGGCACATTGGAGCGAGTATCTCGAGGAACCGAAAGCAGCGTCAGTTTTTCTTGGCCTGGATCAAAGCGTAGGAGCAACATGGTGTCGCTCAGACCTTCGAAGGAATTCACCAAGGCGTGGTAGCCCAGTTTCTCAGAGGTCTCAGATTCCGCATCCAGATCCGACGTGAGGACTTTGGTGCCTAGGAGCAAAATATTGACCGGTCGATTGAGTTCCGGCAGGCTCAGGCTAGAGCCGGAAGCAATGGAACCATCGCCATTTTGATTAAAAATCGCTGCTTCCCTGGCGCTGAGCTTACTCTGCAACAGAGGCGTGCTGGAAAGGGACACGGCCAACAGAGCCCCCGCAGTAGCGGAAACCATCGAGGCTGCCGTCAGGCCCAAGGTGATCGCCAGCCAAGGAACGCGCTTCTTTTTTCGCAGCGGGATCCCTCGCCTTTGGGCTCTCTTGTTGCTGGGATGCCCCACTTGTCGATTACCCGACGCTGCGGCGCCCGAAATCGGACGCCGAGCAGCGTTCTTCGTCACAGACACAGATTTCCTCACACCATTCATCTCGATACGTTTAGGGCAATCGCTCCCCGAGGTCACTGACGCCAGGTAACCACAATCGTTTCCGACGCCAGAGCTGCACCATTAGCCAAAAATTAGCTAGAAAGTAGCCGGAGGTTAGCATGCTACTCACGAGCATTGCCACTAGGGGCGTTGTCTCGCTAAGCTGCCCACTTGCCCCAGTGAGGGTCACACCCATCACCCAAGCCAGTGACAAAATAACAGCTAATCGGCTGACGCGCTGCTCCCGACGGTCATCAACCTTCCGGTAGAGCGTAAGAAGTGCAGGGAAAAAACCCACCACTGGGACGAGGTACAAAAAGAGCCGAAGACGCTTCTGCTCGTTCCTTTCAAGCTCCAGGGAAGGCGTCACCTCGGGAGAAGCTTCGGGGGACATGGTGCTAAGTGTTTGGTGTTGATCGCTGGCCTAGCTTATAAACCAAATCTTCCCCCGATGTCGAGTCATATCTCTTTCTTCGCTTGAAAGGGACGAAACCCCTACCGTTTGAGAAGAATGTGGCCTACTGCCCTAGAGGCCAGGTGCATTCGACTTAGCAGTTGTAACGTTTGATGGACCCAGTATTCCATGGGTTTTGGTGAAGGGAGGTAGATCTTTGGAAGATCTTCGGATTTTAGGGGTGATGGGAGCTGTGGGCGATCGCACCGCCTCCCTAAGCCGCCTGGAGTCGCCCCTGGACCTGAGTGTGGTTGCGCAGGACTTGACACTGCTGGTCCCCGCTGAGTCGGATACGGCAGCGCCGGGTATCGGCCTCAAAGGCATCTTCCAGGGCCTTGAGGGCAGCTTCCATTTCGTTTTGGGCTAAGTATCCCTTCACGAGCCCCCACCGCGCTTCAAAGTTGTGTGGGCGAGCATCGAGAGACGCCTGGAAGCAGGCGATCGCCTCTTCAGGACGATCGAGATAACTGAGCAGGAGCCCTTGGTAATTCCAGGCGTAGTAGCAGTCTGGCTTGAGCGTCAGTGCCGTCTTCGTGCTTGAAAGGGCTTCGGCATACTGCTGCTGCTGGGCAAAGGCCGTTGCTCGGTGATACCAAGCCTGGTGCTTGCTGGGGTTGTAGTCGATGGCCTGGTCAAAGCTGGTGATGGCTTCTCTGTAGCGTTGAAGCGAGATCAAGACTTTGCCGCGATTGTACCAAGCTCGATAGTCCTTGGGGGCGTAGCGCAGCGCCTGGTCAAAGCTATAGAGAGCACTGGCGGGTTCACGCATCTGGGCCAGCACGATGCCGCGACCCATCCAGGCCCGAGCGTATTTCGGGCAGAGTGTAATGGCTTCTGAAAAACTGACGGCGGCTTCTTCGTAATTGCCCAGCTTTTCCAGGGCATAGCCGCGATCGCTCCATGCAATGTAGTTGCTAGGGTCATCTTCCAGGGCCTTGTCATAGCGCTGGAGAGCCCCCGCATGACGACCGAGGTTGCTTAGGGCTCTTCCCTGTCGATGGATGGTCTCAGATAGCTCCATGGACGTTGCGCAGGAAGAATCGAGTTCGCTGGAGTCCAACGAATGGCAGGGCTGCCCATTATCGAATTCGTTGGTTTCCGAACGATGGGCTGAAGGAGAGCGACGATGGCGATTCCGAAGATGCACAGTGAATACCGAAGTAAACGTTGCTGAGACTTAAGTCAAATTATAGGAATCTGATTTTTTAATCGCACCATAAAATCAGCTGATTAGCTGGATTTTGTTACGCGCTTTAAATGAGGTGAGATTTTTGTTCAATTCTGTTCAAGATTCCTCTGAACACATGAAATAAAACGGGTCTTCAAGACCTCTGATCTAAGCCGTTATGCGGTTGTCGCTGAAATTCTCCAGGTTGAAAACCACCCCGATCATCGGGCGAAAGGTCAGAAAACTTACGCCTCTTTAGGGTGTGCCGACGTCCTGGATGACGAGTTGCCGAGCCCACTCAATCGCTGCCACCATGCTGGTTTCGCGAGCAATGCCTTGTCCCGCAATATCGAAGGCTGTGCCATGGTCCGGGGAGGTGCGCACGAAAGGTAAGCCGATCGTTGTATTGACGGCCCGATCGAAAGCCATTAGCTTCACGGGAATTAAACCCTGGTCGTGATAGAGCGCCAGATAAGCATCATGGGTGGATGGCGGGGCTGCCCCCTGGGAACCATACCAAGCTTGACCTGGGTGAACCCACAGCGTGTCGGGAGGAATGAGGCCATCGATCTGGGCGTTGGGAAAGCGGTGCTGGGCGGACTGGAGCCAGTCGAGCAACCAGTCTTGTTCTTCGGTTCCCAGCTGACCTTGCTCACCGCTGTGGGGATTGAGACCGGCGATCGCTACCTTCGGGTGCTCAATGCCGCAACGTCCCTGGAGGAAGCGCAGCAGCAGCCCTAGCTTTTGGTCCATGACCTCAGGGGTCAGGGCCTGGGGCACGCGACGGAGCGGAATATGGGTGGTCGCCAACAGCGCACGCAGCGTCCATTGGGTATGGGGCGATCGCCCCAAAAAGATCATGCCAAAGTCATTCACCCCCGCCCGCTCGGCGAGTAACTCCGTTTGCCCCGGATAGACATGCCCTGCTGCCTTCCAGGCTGACTTAGCAATGGGAGCCGTGACCACCGCATCGGCTCGCTGGGTGGAGTCCGTCTCTAGGGCAAGGTCAATGGCACGGTTGAGGCTGGCAAAGCTGCTGGCACCGCTATGGGCATTTTCTTGGCCGAGGGTAATGGGTCCCGCGAGGGGCACCTCGAGATGGATGAAGCGACTGAGGTCAGGGACGGCATGGCCCTGCTGCTGGAGTTGTTGCTGCGTTCGTTCGAGGATGTCTCCGCTACCGACCAGGGTGATACGGCAAGTCTCCGGTAGGTTGGGGGTCGCGAGGGCCTTGAGTACAACCTCAGGACCAATCCCCGCCGGGTCGCCCAAGGCAATCGCGAGGTGCGGGGGGTGCGAGGGGGCTGGGTTTTGCGCCGACTTTTGAACAGGAGTCTGGGCATGACTCGGGGCGATCGCTTCGGGAGAGCTGGGGGAGGGGACGGACATATCGATACCATGGACTCAATTCATCATAGAACTTGCCCTTGACGGAACGCTGCCTTGGCCTTGGGGAGTCGGACTGAAGGCTCCCGCAATACGTTTGAACCCTGCTCTAAAACATCCATGCAATCGCCAAACCAGCCCTCAATGCAATCCTCAATCCTCCGCTATGGGAAGGTCATACGCCAATTTTGGGGGGCGGCGATCGCAGCGGAAATGGAATATCGGATCAACTTCGCCCTGGCAGCAGTCGGCAGCCTAGGCAACTTCATCGGCAGTATTTTCAGCCTGTTTCTCTTCTATCGCACGGGCTATGAATTCGAAGGCTGGAGTTGGGATGCAGCACTGTTGATCCTGGGGATGTTTACGCTCTTGCAAGGGTTTTCAGCAACGTTTCTCGCGCCCAACCTCAACCGCATCGTTCGCCATGTGGAGCAGGGAACACTGGATTTTGTGCTGCTCAAACCCATTAGTGCTCAGTTTTGGCTCTCCACCAGAACCCTATCCCTATGGGGCCTACCGGACATGATGTTCGGCCTCATTCTGTTGGGCTATGGCGGTCGTCGCCTAGGACTGGCCCCCAGTGCCTATGCCGCTGGCCTCTTGCCTCTGCTGCTCAGTTTTATGATTCTCTATAGCCTCTGGTTCATGCTGGGAGCCACCAGCATCTGGTTCGTCAAGGTCTATAACGTGACCGAGGTCCTGCGAGGTCTCGTGGAAGCGGGGCGCTTTCCCATCGTGGCCTACCCGAAGAGCTATCGCTTCTTTTTCACGTTCATTGTCCCGATCGCATTTCTGACAACCGTACCCGCCCAAGCCATGCTGGGACGGGTGTCAACGCCTTGGTTAGCGGGCTCGGCGGGGCTGGCGATCGGATTGTTGTTTCTCTCCAATCGCTTCTGGCGCTTTGCCCTCCGCTTCTACACCAGCGCTTCAAGCTAACCCATCCCTCAAGCTCGAGGAGTCACCCAAGCTGGAAGGACACAGCCGTTCTTCAGGGGCGGGAGATTGTCTAGAACGGTGTATAGTCCACCGAGAAATAAATCCCGTTTTCCTGCCAGTTACTGCGGTCGTCCGCCCGTTCAATCAGCGGATAGCCCCAATCCAGCCGCGCTGAAAAATTGTTGCCATGGCGCCACAAGAGCCCCAGACCCGTTCCCAAAAGGGTTTTCGTTTCCGGTTGGGGATCGCGATTGTTCCAGCCACGGCCCACATCGATGAAGGGAGCCAGCTGCAAGACGCCGTTGATTTTAGGAATGCGGGCGATGGGTACCCGCAATTCTGTGGTGAGTTGAACGCCACTGTCCGTTAGGGTTGCGTCTTGGCGATAGCCGCGAACGCTGTTGCTGCCACCAATGCCAAACTGCTCTAGGGGAACCAGGTTGCGATCGGAAATTTGCACATCACCGCGCATCAGCAGCAGCATTTCCGGAGCAAGGAGCCGCACCCACTGTCCCTGGGCACGCCAGGAAAAGAAGCGGCTATCAGGGGCATTGTCAGGGCTATCTTCGTTGTCATTGGCTTGGAACCAGGGCACGCCTAGGCTGAACTGAGAGCGGGCGGCCAGGACCTGTTTGCTGTTGCGATCGCTCCATTCCTGGAAGAAACGTAGCGCCGAGATCTTGGTTTCACCGTCGTCGTTGGCCCCTGGCGACAGGGGGAAGGGACCAATATCCGCAAAGCCCAGTTCGGTTTGACTCTCTTGGCGTGAAAAGGTTAAACCCAGCGCGATCTCACGGGTGGCGGTGCGTTCCACGGGCTGGCGGACCGTCAGCTCGTAGTACTTCGACTTGGCACTAATATCCAACGGTGTGAAAGGATCTTCAATCACGTTGCTGCGGGTGCGCCCATAGGCAAACCGGACCGTCCCGTTCGTGGCATTGAAGGGGACATCGTAGGCCACATCAAGGCTGTTGCTGCCGTCGGTGTTGCTGTAGGCCAAGGTGAGGCCATCGCCTAGGCCAATGAGGTTGTCATGGTTGAACTGGATCTTGCGGCGGAAGGTTCCCACACTGGGCGATCGCGCATTGTCAATCGACAGCGTTGTACTGAAGGGATCGGCCTCGGTCACCTCAACTTCCAGGAGACTGGTGCCGGGTTGAATCCCCGCCTGAAGATCGGCTGAAATCGTACTGATGAGGGGATCCAGCTGCAGGAGCTTCAGGCCTTCTAGGAGCTGATTAACATTGAGGGGTTGGGCACCAGCAAGGGCGAGGCGATCGCGCACATAGTAGGTCTTGAGGTGATTGTTGCCGGAGATCTTGATGTCCTCCAGCGTCCCCTCCAGGACCTGTACGGTGACGATACCGTCCTTCAGGGTTTGGGGTGGAATGTAAGCACCGGAGGTGACATAGCCCTTGTCCACGTAGAGCTGGGTGATGGCGGAGCGAGCTTGGAGCAGTTGGGCAAAGGTCATGCTGCCAACGAAGGGAGCGGTCACTTCATCCAGTTCAGCTTTGTCAAACACCGTGCTGCCTTCCACGGTGTACCCCTTCACCTCAATAGTTGCTGCCACATCTCCTGGGACATCGCCAGGAATATTGGGTGAGCTGGGCGACGGCAGCAGATCCTCCGCAGGGGGCAACTGCGGCAGAGGTTGGTCAGGCAGCGGTTCCTCGGGAGCGCGGTCGGGGCGATCGAAGTCAAAGCGAGGGGTGTCAATGGCTGGCACCTGAGCGAAGCTTTCTGCATCCTCATCTGTCGGCAGCGGTGCGGGGAGGTCTACGCCAGGGGGGAGAACCGGGCCGGGAGTAACCTGAGCGATCACACGACGCTGCGCTGCTGTAGCTGGCGAAAAATCTTCGAATCCCAACGGATCACTGGAGGCTAACGCTTCACGTTCCAACTCTTCAGTCTCTGAACCGACGGAAAAGTTGGGGCCTTCTGACATAGGCCGACTGATCGCCAATGTACTGATGGCTGGGGCACTGATGGCTGGGGCACTGATGGCTAGGGCAGGGGATTCAAAGGCCACCGGCCGATGGGTGACCTGGGGGGAGGCAACGATCGCCGTGTCGGACGTGGCGGCTCGGCTATCTGAATGAGCGGGCAGTTGCTCCCCCTCAAACAAGTCAGGGGTCAACCGGCTTGCTTCGAAGGTTTCTGCTGTCAACATGGCTTGGCCAGGCCCCACGTCAACCCCAGTAATCAGTAACGCAAACACAAACTGGGCAGCAATTGAAGATTTACGCATCGCAGGTGCAAAGGACAAGGGCTAGTCTGATTCCCGGGGGTCTTGTAAAAAGACCGCTTGACTGTTCCGCTGGTTCTCAGACAAAGACCTCAGAGAGGCGATCGCCCATGAGCTACCAGACGGCAGGTAGTGCTCTAAGTAGAGTACCCGTCTACCAGAGAATAATAGAAAAAGCGCTAGAGATATTTTGGATCTGCGTCTGAATGAATTCTAGGAAGGATAGTACTTGTGGCGATCGCCAGGTCTCTGATTCCGAACAGGGAGGCATCCGAATAAAAACAGACTTTCCCCATCGTGCTGATGGGACAAGCACGATGGGGAAATGGGCCATGGGTGGCTAACACTGAGTTTGGGAAAGCGCCTCCAACCCAGTTGCTTTCTAACGCCCATAACAGGTCTTAGAGTGTGGCCTGAATGTCAGATGTTTCTGCGGGCGATGTCACAAACCACTGCCGTAGGCTGAGGAAGCCTTCGATCAAGCCCTGGGCCCTGGGCTGGCTCAACAGTGCAGCCAAACCAGGACTGATCGCAAACAGAGGGCTGACGGCGCTTCCCAAATGGAAGGCGAGGTGGAATCGGCTCACGGTTTCGCTGACGTTGGTCTCATCCCAGCCGTTGAGCTGCTTTGCAAATCGCTTAAGACCTCCCACAGCGGTTTTCAGCGCTAAGGTGATGCGCTGGAGTGGATTGGCATTGATCCAACGGAGTTTGCAGGTTGCCATGCCAATGCCGTAGGCCAGACGCATCAGGGCATCAGCCTCTAGCCGTTTGGCGGGAATCCAGTGGCGAATTTTCATGGCTGGGTTGTAGGCAATGGTTCCCCCAGCGCGGTGTAAATAGAGCAGGGCTGCATAGTCTTCACCACTGACCATTTGCTGTCCCACACGGCCCGTGAAACCCAACTGGGCTGGAACATGGTTGAGCCACTGCTGACGGTTGACCACCAAACCAGCTCCCGGCGGCAATTGGAGGGAGTCTGGTTTAAACGGATCGGTCGTTTCGCCGTAATCACGAATGGCCAGAAAAGCCTCCAGCTGCCTCAGTTCCTGGGGGGGCGTGCTGTCGTACTGCACACGAATGCAGCTCCCGAAGGCAGCAACATTGGGATGGCTCTGGCTAAATCGATAGGCTTGGAAGACCCAGTCTGAGTCGGGCCAGTTGTCATCGTCTAGAAAGCCAACCCAGCAGCCCTGAGCCGCTTCGATGGCACGCTGGCGCGCAAAGGCTAGCCCTTGGCGAGGTTCAAAACAGTAGCGCAGTGGCACATTGCTAAAGCCCCATTCTGCCTGGGTCCAGCCTGCCTGTAATGCTTCGACCGTGGCCTTGGTCGCGTCGCTGCTGTTGTTATCGACGATCAAGATTTCCCAGCGGATGCCCGCTAAGTTCTGCTGTTGGCGGAGGTGATCGATGACATAGAGGAGGCGATCGCTCCCGTTAAAGGTCGGAATCACAACGGTGAGATCGACCGGCTCGCCTGCTGGAAGGCGAGCAGCGGCCTGGCTCATGGCCACCTCGGCTGAGGGGGCTCCGCTGGACCGGAGAGAAAGATTCAAAACCATGGTTATTTCTGCTCCTGACTTAAATGATGGCTTGGGTTTTGGCCTGAAGCGACCGAACGGGTTTTACGCGGCTTTGCTTCCATAGGTACCAAGGACTCTGGACGGAGGCGATCGCCAGGGTGAGCTGGCAATGGGCCACCAGATTTTGCCGCAGTAGGAGGCCATGCTTGAGAAAGAGCACAGCGATTTTACGAAGGTCGTTGAGCATGTACAGCAGAACAGCGAGAGGGCGCAACCATGCGGCCAAACTTTGTGTTCGCGTTACGTGGCGGCTCAGACCGATGCCGTGGAAGAAAGGAATCAAATACTCTCGCTGTAGACGCCAGCCAGGGATTTTATGCCAGAGGTGCATGGCGGGGTTGTACCAAATCTCCCAACCCCGGCGCTGGATATACGTTAAAACTTCAGTGTCCTCGCCCGTCACCATGGTTTGGATGGTGCGGCCACCGAGAAAGCATTCGGCAGGAATACTGCCCTCCCAAGCCTCACGTCGCACAACTAACCCCGCTGAGGGAGGCAAAACCTTTTTGATGGAGTCGTAACAGGAAGGCTCGTCACCCCGTTCTACGATGGCCAGAAACGGTAAGACCGGCGCTAGTTCAGGTCCAGGCTCAACTTCATACTCGCCATGAATTTGACTGCCAAATGCCCCTGCTTTGGGATGAGCCTGGGCAAAGGCCACTGCCTCCGTCACCCAATCCTCCGCCGGAAGATTGTCATCATCGAGAAATCCAATCAGCTGTGACTGCGCTTGAATAATGCCAGTTTTACGAGCATAGGCTGCCCCCTGACGACGCTCATGACGGTAGCGGAGGGGGCAACTCTGACCGGGCCACTTGGCCTGATAGTCACGGATGACTTTAGCAGTGCCATCGCTACTGTTGTTATCGACCACAATGATTTCCCATTTGATCGGCTCTGTCACACCATCTGACAGTACAGCCTGCGTATGTTGGTGACATTGCTCCAGCCGATCGAGTACCTCGGGGAGACGCTGCTCACCGTTATAGGTACAAATCACAACGGAAAAATCAAAAAGCTGAGTCATGGCAATTAGGGCAGAGAAGGAGAAGCAGGGATTGGCTTGGATTCTTGACTCAATCAATTAGGTATCCCTTCTGTACTAAGTTGCCTTACTTCTCAGGCCCTGCCTTCGGTAAATTTCACCTTTTCTATGTTTTCCTCTGATCAGCTTGGTTGGTTATACTCAAACCTCCTCCCAGAGTGAATTTCAGCGTTTCTTCATGCCATTATTGTGCGTACAACAAAAACGATCGCGTGACCCTGACGAACAGCCGTCGTGAACCCATTAGATTCCAGACAAAATTGAGCAAGCCAGATTTAGATCGAAAAAAATAGACTGCCATGGATATTTGATGCCATGGCAGCCTTGTCAGATTAGGGCCCATGCACGATGAATCATTGGCATGGGCTGACCGAAGAAGAGCGGTTCGGATGAATTGAGTGAGGATTAGGGGGTTTGCTGAAGCTCCGGTTTTTCGTCGGGCAAAATCGCGCCTTCAACAGGACACACTTGCAGGCAGATACCGCAATCAATGCACGTTGAAAAATCGATCCAGTACCATCCCGTACCCTTTTTATTTTTGCCTGGGCCCTCATGGATGCAAGCCACTGGGCAGGCATCGACACAGTCTGCAACGCCTTCGCAGACGTTGGTCACAATCGTATGGGCCACGGTCCATTTCCTCAGCGGAGTTGCGCCCTCAGTTTACTGTAAGGCCTCAATTTCAGGGAATGCCCCTGGACCAATCCAGGCAATACGACTGATAGCTTGTTGTCGAGCATAATCACGAACAGTTGCTGGGGACGCTGCATCCTCCAGGTAGAGCTCCACGCGAACCAGCTCCGGCGTGTCCTTCAGTTTGTTCGCATAGGCTAGGGCCTCACCATAGGCTTCCGGTGTTCGGGGAACGACCAGCCAATCGCTCTGGGCAATCTCTCGGGGTAAGCGATCAGCCGTTTTAAGGACTTGCTGAAGATTTTCAATTTCGAGACAAAAACCGATACCCGGAGAGCTCTCTCCCGTTGGGTTATAAAGGCCCAGGAGTTGATCATAGCGGCCCCCTTGGCCCACAACCCAGGTGCCAGACTGGGTACGACAGGCGGCTTCGAAGACGATGCCAGTATAGTAATCAAAGGTTTGCACCAGGCTCAAATCCAGAATCACTTCTGGCACGGTTTGTTCCTGGCTCGCGCGGGTTTGAAGTCGTTGGCTCAGGAGGTCCGTCAGGGCTTGTAATCGGTCTGCGATGGCCAACTGCGTCTTGTTTAGCGGAAGCTGCCGCAGGCGAGCAAGTACTGCCGTGGGACTCCCTCGCAAGTCGAGGAGGGTCAAGGCTGCGGTTTTTAAGTCCGAGGCCAGATCGAGGGCTTCGAGGGTGACGCGATCGAGATGGGCGATCGCTTGGAGCACTTGCGATCGCTGGTGCTCTGGGAAGGGTTCTAGGAGCGATCGCGTCAAGGCTGCTTCCCCCAAAACTAAGGAACAGGTAATGGATTGGGCAGGAGTCGGGTTCTCATCCACCTGAGTCACCCCTGCACTGGAAAGACAATCACAGAGCAGCAGCAGCGTCTCTGCATCCGCCAGCATCGTGCCAGAGCCCAACAGCTCGACACCCGCCTGATAAATCTCCTGTTTTCGACCTTTGCGAAATACATTGGCCAGGTAAAACAGCCGCAGTGGTCGAAGCTGGTTCGCGAGCCGAGTCGCAGCCGCTCGGGCAATGGAGGCAGTCAGCTCCGGCCGTAGACCCAGATCACTGTCGTCATCCGTTGCCTGCACCTGAAGAACAGTCGCGCGATCGACAGCCCCACCAGCAGTCAGAGCCTCCAAGTGCTCCAGGGTAGACGTCATAATTTGACGGTAACCCCAACGCTGGAATGACGTCTGGAGTCTCGCCTCAATCCAACGCTGCTGTGAAACTTCTAGGGGAAGTAGATCGCGGGCACCCGTAGGTGGCTGATAGACCATGCTTTACTTTTTCTTGCCAAACAGACCGCCAAACAATCCTCCTTTTTTAGCATCCGTATTGGACTTATTAGAGGACGCAGCTGGCTTACCCGTAGGGCCACTCGATGCTTTTCCGAGCGGTGTTCCAGGGGTAGCAGCCATATCAATCTTATGGCCTAGACGTTCCAGATGGCGTTTGGCTTCCTGGGCTCTCGGGTCCTGAGGATTGAGCTCTAGGGCGCGTTTCACCGAAACCTTAGCCATGGTGGCTTGTTTTTGGTGCAGATAGACGATGCCCATCAAACTATGGCAGCGACTATCCTTAGGCGCTGCCCGTAGTCCATCACGTAGCTCCAGAATGGCCTGGGCATAGGCACGCTTCCGCACATATTCTTCAGCACGGCGCAAGTAGCCATCGGCCAAAGACATCCGCTGGGGCTGATCTTGCACCACCGTGCTGGGACCGTTGCCCATGGAAGATGGCGTGGGGGCACCGGGGGCAGGGCTCACACCAGAACGCCGGGATGGTGAAGCACCGCTTGCAGGGGCTGCTCCAGGTGATGAGGACGTCGCAGGTCGTGCGGAAGAGACATTGCCTCCCTTGCGCATCAAGTAGACCAAATTAAGCTCGCTGAGCTTACCCACGCTGGTTTTAAGGGTTTTTAGGTCAACATACTGATCCTGGGCCAGTGACTTAACCTGCTGTTGATACTCATGGTCAACATTTGCTGCTTTGAGCAGCTTTTTTGCTTCTTCTGAAAAATCAGCGACTGCAATCTTTTGTTGAACGGCCTGCTTCCCCTTGAGACGAACCAAGAGCTGGAATTCCTTGCGGTTTTTTTCCTGAAACAGCATCTCGTAGGCTGGATTGACCAGCTTTGAGAGAACCTGGGTGGCTAGCTTTTTTTCAGCTTCGCCTTGGGTTGCCATGCTATCTGGATGAAGCTTGCGGGCAATGCGAAGATAACGCTTGCGTACCGTTGGGGCATCAGCATCCACCGGCACCCCTAGGATGGCGTGGTGATCGACAAAGTCGTCGAGTAAAAAGAGGCCTGTTTTAATCTCGAAAGACATTGCTTGCCCTTGATGAGTCTGAAGTCAGCGTGGCGAGAGAGCATGACTGATGGGGCGTCTGAGGAGCCCTTCCGTCATCATTATCCCATGCGTTCCCAGAAGATGAAGTGCTTCTGATGCATTGTAGGGGATGGCCTGCAGAAATGGAGGCTCACACGCTACATCCCAAAGCTCTCCTTATCTTATCTATGAGGTTTGATACTGATCCGGATTTCCTAGGGGGCGAGTGTTTTGGAGGACGTCCCCAAGCGGCTCATGAAGGGGACCATTGGTCGCCAGAATACGACCGGAGTCCATTTGAAAAGGGCTATGGTCATAGGCTGTCACCCGTCCACCGGCTTCTTCAACCAGGACAATGCCAGCGGCCAGATCCCAGGGGGAAAGCCCTCGCTCCCAGTAGCCATCAAGACGGCCACAGGCCACAAACGCTAAATCAACGGCGGCCGATCCGCCCCGGCGGACACCTTGGGTGAGATGGGTGAGGCGGCAGAATTCGGCATAGTTATTGTCGTCACGCTCACGGCGGTCATAGGCAAATCCAGTAACCAAAAGGCTGTTCGCCAGTGTCGCGGTTTTAGACACATGAATGGGCTGACGATTACAGGTTGCCCCCAGTCCTGTAGCAGCTCGATACAGCTCGTTGAGGAATGGGGCGAAAACAACACCCACAACGGGCTTTCCCTGGTAGAGGAGGCCAATGGAAACGGCATAAAAGGGATATTGATGGGCATAGTTGGTGGTGCCATCCAGCGGATCAATGGCCCAGAGATAGTCCGATTGGCTGCCCGCAATTGGGCCAGATTCCTCAGCCAGGATGGGGTGCTCCGGTAGATGGCGCTGAAAGACTTTGAGGATTTCTGCTTCCGCTGCCCGATCAGCATTGGTCACCAGGTCACCGGAACGCCCCTTTTCTTCAATACTCTCCAGATTGCCCCAGAACTGCTGTAAAACCGATCCAGCTGCGAGGGCTGCCTCGGTGGCAATGTCCAGAAAAATATTCAGATCTTTTAAACTGGGCAGGGAAACGTTAGACATCAGAAGCTTGGGGAAGGGGTTGCTGGATAGGATCGGAATGAGGCTAAAGGGTTTTGCGGAACTCGGTGGGGGTCTGGCGCATGGGATTAGCCGGATTCCAAATCCCTAGACCGCTCAGCCGAGCCGTTTCCTGGGCTTGCCCCAGACGCTCTTCGTAGCGAATGTTCGGTAGGCGAGAAGAAGCGAGGGCATAGCCCTGGGCGACGAGCACTTCGTTGATGAGTTGGCCATCTTGCCAGACATACGCCAAAACACGCTGGTATTGATCCTGCTGCTGGAGATCCACTTCTAGCTGAATCGAAGGTTTCTCGGATGCATTCGGACGTTGGTCGTTGAGTTCAGCCTGGAGAAATTTCTGGGCTTCGGGACCCCAAGGACGTTGGGCTGAGTTTGGAGCATCAATCCCAATCAGACGAACCCGCTGGATTCGAGCCGGATCCAAGCTAGGAATGGTGACTTCCAGCGTGTGGCCACTGACAACTTTCTGGACGCGGGCTTCCAATACAGTGGTGTTCGCACTGGTCCCGTTGCAGCCCCACAATAAAACAGACAACAGTAGGGCTAGGCTCAAGAGCAAGGTACGCCGAGGAATCCGGAGGGCGGCAACGAGCCAGTCCCTCGCGAACTCAGAGCTTGGCCTATCGTGCATGACCGCCATTATTCTTCATCGAGGGGCAGACCAGGACGCACACTGCCTTTACCAAAGTAACGACCAAACTGCTGTTCGTAGACCTCGTCCTCATCTTGGGTTTCCACATAGAGGTCGGAGCGAGGATAGCTCACGCAGAGGAGCGCATAGCCCTGACGGCGCAGGTGCGGCGAGAGCCCCATTGCCTCGGGTTGGGCAAGGTCGCCGGACTGAACCCTCACTGCACAAGTCGTGCAGGCACCGTTGCGACAGGAAAAGGGTAAATCAACCCCCTGGCTTTCCGCGCTGTGGAGGATGTAGCGGTCTTCTGGGACCCGAACGACATGCTCTCGGTTACGTTGGCGATCGAGCACTCGCACAGTGTAGATCTTGGGTTTCGGCTGATGATCTGCAGAGGGATGAGCAGAACCGGACTGGACCGAATCGGAGTATCGCGGCAAAGACTCGGAGGTCATGACTTTTTACAACAGTTGGGGGAGTTGAGCGTCGGTGTACCAGCATATCGTTTCCTTGTGCCGATCCTGTCGGTCCAATCTCATCGTTTTGCTCGGCGCTTCCGTCGAAAGATTCTCTAGAAAAGGCTGAGCTGATCCGGCGGTGGCGTGATGGTATCCCAGGGGAGCTTCGGAATCTCGACGTTTTGGGCGTGGCCCTGCTGTTCGAGTAGTTTTTGGAAGTGACGGGCTGTGCCGGTCGATCGCACCTCTTCTGGACAATGAATGAAAAAATAAACGGTTGTGCCTTCCTTGAGCCAGCGAGCGACCCGGTGAGCCCACTCGAAGAGGTAAGCCTGATTGCGTTCAGGGTCAGGGTGGGTAATCAAGCGAACCAGCGAAAATGCTGCTGTACGGTTGGGCTGGAGGGGCAGATTCGGCTTTTTGCGTTGGGAGTCACGCTGGGGGTCGTCCGCTCCGTCATAGATGGCACGGGTATCCAGCAGGACACGCCCGACATGGTGCTGCTCTAGCATCGGTTTGAGTATCTCGAAAGGCCCTGGATTAAACCAGGCACGATG
The DNA here is from genome assembly GCA_938017515.1 of uncultured Pseudanabaenaceae cyanobacterium. Classification (GTDB taxonomy): domain Bacteria; phylum Cyanobacteriota; class Cyanobacteriia; order PCC-9006; family JAAUQQ01; genus JAAUOP01. The sequence goes on along the minus strand of CALIJJ010000001.1, from coordinate 15,490 downwards.
GCGCACTTCCAGGGCGAGGGGAATTTGCTGATATGGCCAAGCATCCAGAAATATTTTGAGGTCGGCGCGTTTGTCGGGGCCATACCAGGGGGGCAACTGGGCAAAGATGGGGCCGAGGCGATCGCCCAAGGGAGCCATACGTTCGATAAAGTCCAGGGCCTGGGGAATCAGGGGTTCCAGGGCTCCCGCATGGGTAATGTCCCGAGGAAGCTTGGGACAAAATTGAAACTTCGCCGGCATTTCCTGGCTCCAGCGTTCGATCATCTCTGGTCCAGGCACCGAGTAAAACGTCGTATTGCCTTCCACAGCCGTGAGACGTTCGCCGTACAGCCGCAGGAAATCTCGGGGCTGACTCCCTGATGGATAAAACGCCCCGATCCAGTCCCGGTAAGCCCACACGGCACACCCCAGAAAGAATTTTCCGGGGCTGTTGGTTGTCATGGATACACTGTCATCAATAGACTGCTCTTGAATCGCTGAGATGGAACAGCGCCCACCTACTTAGAGCCGGGTGGATCAGCTTTGAAATAGTCTTTGTCAGTGACCGTGCCAATCGTGTCGCGATCGCGATTAATGCATGCTGGCTTATTCGCAAACTGACAGACCCTGGCCCAAAGCTTGGCACGGGTCCCTTCGGGTCCCGACGAAAAGACCACGCGATCGCCCCCAGGGGCTGCAATAATCTTCACGCTACAAACGGGACACACCTGTTCCTGCGGCTCTGCCATCATCACCCTCCCGAAATGCTCAGTACGGAAATATTGGTATGGAACTACCTGAAATCATGATTTCCTGGACTCCATCTTACGATTCCATGGCACAGCTCAGCGACAGGCAGCCCTGTGTGACTCCTATCCTCCTAGAAATCGCCTTAACGCTGTAAGCGTTCCAAATTCAATGCCGTGACGCCCAGCGTTACCAGTAACACCCCAAGCCCTTGGGCAAACGTAAGACTACCGAAGCCCAACAGAACGCTCAGAATAACCACCAGCATTGGAGCCCAGCCGTTGATGATACTCGTCCAGGCAGGCCCCAGACGGTTGAGGCTGGCAGTATTGAAAAAGTAGCTGAGAAAAACGGTCAGGCTGAGCACAAGACAGGCCGCCAAATAACCCACGTCATTGGCGGGCGAAGCATTGCGCAAAAAGAGCAACGCAGGCATGGAAAACAGCCAGGCAATGCCGAACTGCATCACAGTTAGGGTCAGAACATTGAGGCGACGGGTGTAGAGCCGACCAATCAGGGCATAAAGCGCGAAGCAGACAGCGCTGATAATGCCGGGATTGAGTCCGCTACTACCACTCTGAACCAGCAACAACAAACCCCCTAGGCCGATCGGCAGGAGTGTCAGCATTGTCTGCTGGGAAATCCGGCGTTTGAACAAACCCACCCCAAAGACACTGACCGCAGCGGGATAGACAAACAACAGACCCACGGCAACGCTCGCAGACGAAATGCCGATGGCGCGATACAGCAGAAGCTGAGACATGAAGAGCAGCAAACTGCTGAGAATAATGGAGATGAGGGGGCGGCGATCGCGACTGCGAAACAGCTCCTGCATTTCCTCCAACAGCGGTGGATAAATCCCCTGACCAATGACGATCATGAAGGGTAAGACCATCAACATACGGATCCAGAACGTCAGCAGTGCGCTGGCCCAGGAGGGCTGCATCAAGCGTTCAACCCCAAACCAAGGCGCACCGTGAAAAATGAGATGGACCGTGCAATATTGCAGCGCGAGCAAAAACAGCGACAGGCCCGCACTAATGAAACCCGGCAGTTGAGTCGCACGGTTGGTAGCAGGCACCGTAATCGGTGTGCCCGGTAACTCATCACCGGCTGTTGCCACCATGGCGGTGTCCACTGGAGAGACCTCACTGGCCCCGTCCTCGTTTGGGGGCTGTCGATCTGAAAGGGTCGAGACTTCGCCATCCGAGCGTTCAGTGCCTGGGGCCTGGGAAGAAATCTCGCTCGCCCAGGGCGGGTCATCGGGGGAAGGAATAAAGGCATCTGACGGTGAACTATCGGGCCCAAAGGGATCGGGGACGACAAGCCCATCTTCCTCTCGGTGAGACGCATTGAGGGCCTCTTGCTCATCACTGGGCTGGTCAGGCGGGGCCTGGATCTGCTCGTAGGGATACGCTGAAAAGTTGTCGTTGTCCGCTGGCGCAGCTTCTTCGATCGGGGTTTCACTGACGGCTTCTGCCGCTGTGGGGGGCGTCACCCAATGGGAGTCAAAGGGCGGAATCGGTGGTTTGGGTGCTGCGGGTACATCTTGGGCTACAGATTCCGGTGCCTCATCGGGCGGTTCCGGCGATGGCGTTGCAGGGCGGCCGAACAGCACATCTGCCGGAAACTCATTCAGTGTCATCGTGGCACTGTCGGACTCCATCGAGGCTGCGACAGTACGCTCCGGCGTTGCTGGGTCAGCGGGAGATGGCGATGGTTCGTCGGGAGATTCGTTGTCAGTCCGTGCAAGCAGACTGGCAGCAATACCGGTCGTGGATGTGCTGCCCAGGGTGAAGGAAATCGGGCTCAGATTGGTGTCGTTCTGTTCCACATTCGTCTGCTCTGCAGCGCTTTGCTCAACGCCAGTCTGGGAATGCGTCATCAACTGCGGCGGCGGCATTTTTTGCTCAGCCGCTAGCACAGAAGGATGAGCATCAGAATGCTGGATGCGTTGGAGGAGACTGCCCAAAATAGCCTCTCCCTGCTGCTCTAGACTCTGCATGCGCAGAATCTGCTGGCTGAGGTCACTTTCGTGGCGATCGAGTTCCTGTCGAATACCACCCATGGCCTCACTCAAGGAGGCTTCCATCTCCGCAATTTGTTCCCTCAGAAGCAGCAACCGCTGTTCCGGCCTTGCCTGTGACGAATTGTCGCTCCCTAAAAGCTGAGCCTGGAGTTCCTGGCGTAAATTTTGGGCCATGACCTGGGAGAACTGCTGAGCCCACTGTTGTTGCTGCGCTTGGTCACGATTGCTCAGGACGTTCTCTCGCTCATTCAAGAGTCGATCGCGATCGCTCTCCAGTCGATTGATCTCGGTTTCAATCTGAAGCTTGCGCGATCGCAGCGTTGTTATTTCCCCCCGCAAATCTGCGAGCACATACTCCTTGAGCCCACCGAGTTCGTGATTGAGGGTTTTGAGCAACTCCTCCGTCGTATGCCAACTGGCCTCATCCGGGAGATCAGCGGATTGAGGCGAGGGAGGTTTTGACGAAGCTTTACGGCTGGTTTTACGTTTACTGGCCGATTTGCCCGGAGGGGATGGTGTCGATTCTGAATCCATCGACTCTGCATCAGCCGATTCAGGTCCAACAGGGTCAATGCCACTGCCTGGATCTGCGGTGCCGTCGGCGGGTTGGCTACTCGCGTTTTTTTTGGGTCGTCCCATGGGGGCAATAGTGGAAATGCAACACGGACACACAAGAAGGAAAACCGATCCGTGAACCCTGAGAATGGTTTAGGCGGTTAAAGGGAATCTGGGTCGAATCTGTTCTGCTTCAAGCACTCACGGTGAACCAGACTGTGATCAAGACGCGATCTAACAGAATACTAAGCTGAACTGACTGATTCCAGCGACGAGCCAAGCAAGACTACAAATCAGCCCAGGGCAAAAATCATCAGCCCAGGGCAAGGCTCACCCCAGGGAAACGCTCAGGTTCAAGATATCAGGAGGCACTGCTAGACGCTGTATCGCGGGTTGCCCCAGCACCGTTGAGCGAGGCTGCCCCGGTTGATGCGCTGACCTTAGCGCTAGGGAGCTGGTGCAGACGGATCAGCTGAGCCAGGGTGGCTTTCATCTGGGTACGCGGCACAATCAAATCGACAAAGCCGTGCTGAACCAGGTATTCAGCGGTCTGGAAATCGTCGGGCAGCTTCTCGCGCAGGGTTTGTTCAATCACGCGGCGTCCAGCAAAGGCAATCATAGCCTTCGGTTCTGCGACAATCAGGTCGCCGAGCATGGCAAAACTAGCGGTCACGCCCCCTGTGGTGGGATGGGTCAAAACGGGGATATAGAGCAGTTTGGCATCGCGGTGGCGTTCTAAAGCACCGGAAATCTTGGCCATCTGCATCAGACTGAGCATGCCTTCCTGCATGCGGGCTCCACCGGACGCACAAAAGACGAGGACTGGTAGCCGTTCGGCGGTAGCTTTTTCAATGAGCCGTGTGAGTTTTTCACCGACAACGGAGCCCATGCTTCCGCCCATAAAACGGAAGTCCATCACGGCGACGGCAGCAGGTTCACCGTCGATTTGTCCGATACCCGTTTGGATGGAGTCTGTCAGACCGGTTTTTGCCTGGGTGTCGCGGATGCGATCGCTATAGGCCTTGCGATCGCGAAATTCCAATGGGTCAATGGGAGACACCTGTTCATTGAGCGGGATCCAGGTGTCAGCATCCATCAGTTGCTCGATGCGTTCTTCACTGAACACACGCATATGGTGGCCACATTCGAGGCAAACCATCTGGTTGGCTCGCAGGTCTTTGGTGTAAGTCATTACACCGCAGGCATCGCATTTGGTCCAGAGGCCATCGGAGATGTCGCGCTCAGGTTGAGCCTGGTTTGTCGGCTCAGCTTTGCGACGATTTGCAAACCAATCAAGCAGAGACATGGCAGCGCCTCAAGGGCAAAAGAGTTGAGTACTGGGGAATGGGTTGAAATGTTGGGTATTGAATCCAAAGCGCCTGTGCTAAAACAGATGGCCCACTGCCCGCCATAATCCTACCAGCTTGTTTGGGGGAGCTTGTTTGGCGATCGCTCTCTCTGCTCAAAAACCTACAGAAAATGCCTAGAAAGCCGTGGACAAGAAAAAGCTTTGGTAAAGCTGAATGAGCTGCGGTCCCCAGAGGGCGCTGATAGCAGCCCCAAGGGCAAGAAAAGGCCCAAACGGAATTCGTTGTTGACGACGAATGAGGCCCACCATGATGCCAACACTGCCGACGAGCGCACCGACCAAAGCCGCCAGAAACAGACTCAGCAGCAACAGTTTCCAGCCCAGCCAGGCCCCCATCATGGCAGCCAACTTCGCGTCGCCCCCCCCCATGGCAGGCTTGCCAAAGGCGATGGAGCCGAATAGACGAATGGCCCCTAGCAACCAAATGCCAAGGACCGCGCCTAGGATGCTGTAGAACAATCCCTCGATGGGACCACTGGGTAACCCCAGCAGCTCGGTGGATGTGTTTGTCCCAAGCCATGCGAGCACTGTTTGTACCACAAGGCCCAGGACAAGACCGGTCTGAGTGAGGGGATTCGGTAAGGTTTGGGTATCAATATCGATCATGGCTAGCGCCAAGAGCCAACTGAAAAAGACCCAGTAACCTAGCGTGATCCAGGAGAAACCGGTGACCGAAAAAATGAGAACAAATAGAAGTGCTGTGGCGGCTTCCACCAGCGGATAGCGTGGCGAAATCGATGCCTTACAACTTTTGCAGCGGCCTTTCAACCGAATCCAGCCCCAGATTGGGATATTTTCGGTAGGTCCCAACTGATGCCCACAGTGGGGGCAGCGGCTGGGTGGGTGAACTAGGGATAATCCCTCGGGCAAACGGTAGATCACCACATTGAGAAAGCTTCCGATCGCTGCTCCCAGTGCAAAAACCAATAAGAGGGGTGCACTGGCAATCATTCGATAGAAAAGTATCTGTAGGTGAGTCAGGGTGCTCATTTCACACTGGCCCAAAATTCAAATCAAAAATGCTGGCGCAGCTCTAGTACAGCTCAGACTGAATTTGCTCAAAAGGAATGAAGCATTCCTGGGGCAACAGAATGGGCTTACGGCCAAAAATCAGCTTGCCACGGTGGTTATAGCGGTTGAGCGCTACACCCATGGGGCGTTGAGTGACATCGGGATGCGCTTCGTAGAAGGAGCGATAGATATGTCTCGCAGCTTGAAGTAAGGCAGGGTCTAACAGATTAGGAACAGCGCGACGGTTCGCGGCCGATTGCTCGAAGTTTTGCATGGTCATGCTGGGTGCTGCGTATGCCACGAACTTAAACCCTCATTCTCGAATTCGCCTTGTGACCGTAAGCCTATCATTTACTTCTAAAAAGGTAATACTCGGTAAATACTGACTTCTGTGTTCGGTAATTTGATGTTGTGAACGCCGGTGTCCGAGATATTTCGATGACCCTGACCCCCTAGAGGGGTGGCCGGTCTTTGGGCAGTGTGGGTGCTCACCCCACAGTTGTTCGAGAAAGTGGAATACATTCCTGGACTTCTATTATAGTAAGTTTGCTCTATCTATGTGCTGCGATGCTTGGTAGGTGAGCGTTTACATCGATATATTCGTCTGTGGCTGACCGAAATCTTCCTTTACGAGAAATGACCTAGTTTGATTTACGCAGGGAGAAAAAAATAAAAAAGATCCGATCGTTGAATACGTGTCTTTTATCCGTGTCTTTTATCAAAGGTGGCTTGCAAAACCCGATCGCGTGCTCACGTAATTTCTTAAGGGTTCAATCTGATTAGAGCACTTCAGCTTTTGGTGTTTGAACATCCCAAAAGAGAAGGCGTAGTCGTTAAAACTACGCCTTCGATCAGGTCAAAGAAAGGAACAAAGGCATCCGGGACCCCACTTCAACTGACCTGCAATGGAAGAATTCACGGCAGAATTAAGCCTGAATTGCATCCATCAGCGCTTGCCCCATTGCTTTGCAGCCGACGGGCTTCATGCCTTCGGCCATGATGTCTCCCGTGCGATACCCAGCATCCATGACGGTGAGAACAGCCTGTTCGAGTTGGGTCGCAGCAGCGGGTTGGTTGAGACCATAGCGCAGCATCATCGCTGCACTCAGCACTTGGGCTAGGGGATTCGCTTTGTCTTCTCCAGCAATATCAGGGGCAGAACCGTGGACCGGCTCAAAGACACCGGGGCCATCGGCGCCAAGACTAGCGGAGGGCAACATGCCGATGCTGCCGGTGAGCATCGCGGCGATGTCCGAGAGGATGTCGCCAAAGAGATTGCCGGTGACGATGGTGTCAAATTGTTTGGGGGCGCGGACGAGCTGCATGGCAGCGTTATCGACGTAGAGATGGGTGAGTTCGACGTCGGGGTATTCGGGGGCGAGGGCATTGATGCGATCGCGCCACAGCTGGGACACTTCCAACACATTCGCCTTATCCACCGAGCAGAGCTTTTTGCCGCGCTTCTGAGCGGTCTCGAAGGCAACCCGGCCAATGCGATCAATTTCCGAAATCTTGTAGGCCATGGTGTTGACGCCGCGTTGTTCACCGGATTCAGTTTCAAACACCCCCTTCGGCTCACCAAAGTAAATGCCGCCGGTCAACTCCCGCACCACCATGAGGTCCACCCCTTCTACCACATCGCGCTTGAGGCTTGAGGCGTCGATGAGCTGGGGCAGAATCGTCGCGGGACGCAGGTTGGCAAAGAGTTGTAGGCCTGCACGCAGACCCAGCAGACCGGTTTCGGGCCGTTGGTTGCGAGGCAAGTTATCCCACTTATAGCCACCGATTGCCGCCAAAAGCACGGCATCACTGGCGCGGCAGGCCGTGAGCGTTGCTTCCGGCAGCGGCGCCCCCGTCGCATCAATGGCGGCTCCGCCGAGCAGGGCTTCGGTGAATTCGAACTGAAGGTCGTGCTGTTGGCCAATGCGCTTCAGAATCTCGACGGTGACGGCCATGATTTCGGGGCCAATGCCGTCGCCGGGGAGCAGTGTGATGCGATAGGTCTGGGACATGGTGAGTTATTGCTTAAGGTCAGCTTCTTGCGCCAATCAGGCAAAGACCAGAATACGCTAGCGGAAACCCATTGCTCATCCCAAGGCAACTCAACGTTATCTACCCACCGCACCTGAGAAGCACTAGGAGGCGATCGCCTGCTGCACAAACCGCTTAATCTGGCCGCAGGCAATATAGGACTTGCCATCCGGTGCCGTTTTGATTTCATCCACCACGTAGAGCATGCCCTCCTCACGCACCGAGCGCGGGAAGCGCATATTCCAGTCTGGCTCATAGCCATCGGAAACAACCCGAGCGCGGATCTTACGGCCATCTTTGACACACTGCACCAACACGCCATCCCCGATAGTATCCGTGGTGGGTAAGTCAGCGGCACTGGCTGGGCCTTTGGCTGCTTTAGCAGTTCCCGCAGCGCGCGATCGCCGCTGCCCCAGGGCAAACTGATCCACTTCACCGGATTTGACCAAGCGCGAGATGTCTCCCTCGACCCGATAAAAGCTGCCATTGCTGGACAGCACCAACGCCTCAACCGTATAGCGTGCCCCTTCCGCCCTCAGTGCCCGGGGGAACTGAACATTTCTAGCCTCCTCATAGCCCTCCGACAGCACCTGGACCCGGAGCTTACCGCCCTCACGGACACAGTGCAGCTCGATGCCTGCCCCCGCATCCTCGGTGGTCTGCAAGCTGTAGATCTCATCACCCGCAGTCACACCGCGTGCTGCCAGCTCATTGCGGTTACGGCTGAGACTCTGGTAACTCTGATCGCGCAATTCCTTACGACCCGCATTCCCCAGAGACCCCTGGGCGATCCGAGCCGCAAAGTAGTTGAGTTGTTCAATTTCTTCCGCGATTTCAAAGGTCTCGTTCAACCCTTTGTCTTGAAGCTGCTGAACCAGGTCGCGCAAAATCTGTTCGGCTTGGCCCTGCTGGCCTTGCTCAGCCAGAGCCAGGGCCGTTTCCTTGGCCTTCGCGATCGTCAGATGGCTGAGTTCTAGGACAACTTGACTAGAGGCGGCGTTGGCTGATTCTTCAATCGTGCCAACCGTGGCAACAATGTCCTGGGTACCGGACACATGCTCAATGACGCCATCGTTGACGACATCAGCTTGGTAGTGGATTTTGAGCAGGGGCTGCTGGCCGAGGGGAGCATCGGCGATCGCCAAACTCAATCCCAACAATTTATCCTCTCCTTCGTACAGCTCTCCCAACTCCAATTGAGTTGTTCCAGCATCTGTCTGGGTGACCTTCGCCAAACTCAGCGTGTCCACCAGCGTCACACCAGCCGCCAATTCCAGCGTGACCGTCAGGCTCTGACCCGCCACGGCTCGCAAACTCTTCAGCTCCATGCCAAAGACCTCGCTGGCCTCATCCACACTCTGGATAAAGTAGAAATTCCCATTGGCAGCGCGGGCCATGCCAATCAGCAGGTCCTCATTAAACCCCTGGCCAAACCCCAGGGTTGTTGTTGTGATGCCTGCTTCTGCTTTTTGCCCAGACGTTGTCGTTAAGACTGTAGGATCTGTAATCCCCATATTGGCGCGTCCATCGGTCAGCAAGAGAACGCGGTTAATCATCTGCTGGGCATCGAGCTCTGCTTGGACGTATTCACAGCCCTTGAGCCACCCCCCCGACAAATTCGTAATGCCCCCCGCATACACCCGACGCAGGTCAGCCTTGAGGGCAGCTTTGTCCACCACCGCTTGGGGAGGAATGACAGTATCAATGTGATCGTCATAGACCACGACCGAGAGCCTGTCGCTGGCTTCGAGCTGATCAACCACCGACTCTGCAGCACGAAGCGCATGTTGAAGTGGAGCCCCGGCCATGGAACCGGATCGATCGATCACAAGGGATAGATTGAGATCGCGGCGGGGCAACTCAGCACTATCCGCTCGAAACCGCAATAACAGATTCGTTTTTAAGTCTTGGCTCGTTGGAAGAATGGCGGGGTCAAAGTCAAAGCTAGCCTGGATCATAGGAGGTGCTTACATCACCCCGTTAAACCGGGGCGTGGGAAATCGATACATCTAGAATTCCCTTAGGCTGCGTAGGATACACGGGTTCCGTGGTTCCGCCATAGGAGCCTGCATCGATGTGTGCCTGCTGTCTGCTGATTCCAGTCCCTACTTCAATCGGATTCAGGGGTGCGATCGCAGCGGATGCAAAATTCCCCAGATTAAACATCACCCTGATCAAACATCACCCTGATCAAAAGAGGGCCTTGTCCATCGACAAGGCCCTCTCAGGTGATATTGATTACGTTGCTCACCCATCACTGGATGAACCGAGCCGCTCGGGAGCTAACGACTAGATCAACTTGACGGCACGCAGACCGAACAGCAGAGCTACAGCTGCGGCAAAGCCAGCACCCAGAAACGCAAAGTACAGAACAACGCCCATAGTTATTTCCCTTAAGGTTTATCAAACTTGCTTCATCTATTGAAGCACAGCACTCGATCGAGCCACCCAGTTTCTGCGAAGATCTGAAACAGTTACCGTGATGCGTTGCGAGACACCGGAGTTCTGAAACCCGCGCCCACCATGAGCCAAGAACATCAACAAGAATTTATGCGTCGGGCGATCGCCCTCTCCCAGCAGGGTATGCGCACCAACAAGGGTGGACCCTTTGGCGCTGTCATTGTCAAAGACGGCCAGATTATTGCCGAGGGCCATAACGAAGTCACCTCAAGCAACGACCCCACCGCCCATGCTGAAGTGGTTGTCATCCGCCGTGCCTGCATCAACCTCAATTCCTTTCAGCTCGACGGTTGTGAGCTGTATACCAGCTGTGAGCCTTGCCCGATGTGTTTGGGGGCAATTTACTGGTCGCGGCTGGATCGCATTTTCTATGGCAATACCAAGGAGGATGCGGCAGCGATCGCCTTTGACGACCAGTTCATTTACGAGGAGCTGGACTTGGCCAAGGGCGATCGTCAGTTGCCCATGGAGCCGCTGCTGCGGGATGAAGCCAATACCGTGTTTCAGGAGTGGGCAGAGAAAGGCGATCGGACAGATTATTAGCGGCTAGGGCTATGACCAATTCAGGCATCCAAGTTATCCAGGGCGACATCACCACACTTGCGATTGATGCGATCGTCACCGCGGCAAACGAATCGCTTTGCGGCGGCGGTGGGGTCGATGGTGCCATTCACGCCGCTGCAGGTCCAGGTTTGGTGGCGGAATGTCAGGGCATTGGTCTCTGCCCGGAGGGTGAAGCTCGCATCACAGGTGGACACCAGCTTGCAGCGAAGTTCATTATCCATACCGTGGGTCCGGTGTGGGAGGGTGGCAGCTATGGCGAGGGCGAAACGCTGCGGTCCTGCTATCAGGCCACTCTCGCCCTCGCAAAGAAAAACGGCATCCCATCGATTGCGTTTCCCTGCATTGCCACGGGCTCCTATCAGTTTCCGCGAGAGCAGGCCTGTGCGATCGCGATCTCGTCAGTCGAGCAATGGCTGAGCAATCAGCCGCTACCACAGCAAGTCATCTTCTGTTGTTTTGAGGACGAGGATTTTCGTCAGGCAGCTTCTCCCAGGCAATATCCAGAGAAGCGGTTGGAGAACTGGGGGCTTGCGGGCTGGCAACCATAGGCTTGATTCCACACTGGGCTCCAGTGGGCAACAATCTCACCCTCATCATAAACACCCAGCAAAAAGCCCCACCCGGGGGTGAGGCTTGAAGAAATCGGTCAGTCATTCAATCCGTGCTGGAATCATCCCCAGAGAGAATCCGTCACTAATCAATCCGAGCAAAGTCAGCTTCAGCCAAGGTTGGAGCTGTGAGCTGCTGGGAGAACAATGTTCCCTGCTGCTTTTGAGCGAAGGCTGGGAGTTCAGCTTGGACGCGGGTAGCGAGCGCCTCAGTCTTCACATCGTGCAGATTCGTCGCCAGCTTGGGATAAACACCAATACCAATCACCGGAACCAACAGACACAGGGCGATGAAAATCTCGCGAGGACTCGCATCAAAGCCATCCAACTTCAGCTTGAGGTCGCCGTAGAAAACGCGGCGCAGCATCGACAGCATATACATCGGTGTCAGAACCAAGCCCACCGCAGCCAGAAAAACCACGACGACGCGGAAACCATAGCTATAAGCAGTATCAGTCGCGAAGCCGAGGAAGATAGCCAACTCACTGACGAAACCACTCATACCGGGCAATGCCAGGGAAGCCATCGAAGCCGCCGTAAACAATGCAAAGGCAATCGGCATCTGCTTGGCTAGGCCGCTCATCTTCTCCATCTTCAGCGTATGGGTGCGCTCGTAGGCAACACCGCTGAGGAAGAAGAGTGCCGCTGCAATCAGACCATGGGAGACCATCTGGAGCATCGCACCACTCAGGCCCAGGCTGTTGTAAGCCGCGATTCCCAGCAGGACGAAGCCCATGTGAGAAATTGAGGAATAGGCAATGCGACGCTTGAGGTTGTCCTGGGCAAAGGCGGAGAGGGCACCGTAGACGATGTTGACCACACCCAAAATTGCCAGAATCGGCGCGAACTTGATGTGTGCTTCCGGCAGCATTTCCACATTGAAGCGGAGCAGACCGTAGCCACCCATCTTCAGCAGGATGCCTGCGAGCAACATGGAACCGGGGGCGCTAGCCTCACCGTGGGCATCGGGCAGCCAGGTGTGGAGGGGAAAGACCGACAGCTTAGTACCGAAGGCAACAAGGAAACCGGCATAGAGCAGCATCTCCAAGCCCATCGGATAATCCTTCATGCCCAGGGCCTGCATGTCGAAGGTGACGGCTTGTCCGGGTTCGACCCCGTAGAAGGCCATGGACAGCGCTGCGACCAAAATGAAAATGGAAGCGATCGCCGTATAAAGGATGAACTTTGTTGAAGCATACAGGCGCTTCGGTCCACCCCAGATGGAGATGAGCAAGTAAACCGGAACCAGCTCCAGTTCCCAGACCAGGAAGAACATCAACAAATCCTGAGCCATGAACACCGCCGTTTGGGCGCTGTACATCAGAAGCATCAAGCCAAACAACAGCTTGGGCTTCTCGGTTGTGTTCCAAGCGGCCAACATGGCCAACGTTGTGACAAGCCCCGTCAACAGAACCAGCGGCATGGATAAACCATCCACCGCCAAGGACCAACTCACACCGATTTGGGGGAGCCAGTTGTAAGTCTCAGACATCTGAACGTCGGCACTTTGAAGTAAGTACTGACTTCCAAAGGCATAAATCATTAACGCGAAATCAATCAGGCCGACTCCCAAGGCATACCAGCGGATGGTTTTGCCTTCCTTATCTGGGATGAGGGGAATCGGGAGAGCTGCGACTAGGGGCAGCAGAAGAATGGCTGTCAGCCAGGGGAATTGAGCACTTTCCATCAAAACAGATCCGAGAATTCGGCAGTTGAGGAGCATGCTGTCTGCGGTATCGAGGAGCTCGGCCGCTGATCAATGGCCACTGGCAACATGCGCCTAATGTTGTGAGCAACTTGACTCAACTCAATGGTGCAATGTTAAGCAGAGTAAAGAGCTGAGTACATCTACTCAAATATTTCTCCCCTATCCTAACGAACTATGTAAATAAATGTAAACCTCTTGGCGGAGCTAAATCTAAATGGAAGGCATTGATGGCATAGCGGCATATACCAACGAATACAGAATATTCGGGGACATCTCCGTTGGCCTTGCAGTCTGAGAGTTCCCAAGGGCTCAGTGGCTCGGTTTGCCCCATGGGTTCCTGGATGGCGCCTGTGCTGGCCAGACGGGGTTTAGTTGCCTTCACCCATCAGGCTAAAGGCAGCCCAATCAAAGGGGCTGTCGTATTGCTGAGCCGTGGTCAAGATGGCTTGGCGTAGAGCGGTGGCTTTATCGAGGTCTTGGCTTAGTCCGTCATAGAACGTTTTCATGAGCATGGCAGTGGATTCGTCGGACACGGCCCACAGCGAAACAACCAGGCTGGGTGCCCCGGCCCCCAACCAGGCCCGGGCCAGACCAACGACGCCATCACCTGTGACCTCACCTCGACCCGTGTCACAGGCACTAAGAACGACAAGATCTGCGCTGATGTTGAAGTTGATGATTTCGGTGGCGGTCAGGAGGCCGTCACGGTACGAGTCTGGAAAATCCGTCGGCGATCGGTCGGGGCTGAAGGCGAGGGCACCCGGCATGGTTTGTTGCTTGCTAGCTAGGCCATAGTCCAACAGGCCGTGGGTGGCGAGATGGATCCAGTTCGCTTGGGGGAGGCGTTGGCGGATGGCGGTTTCGGTGGCAGCGTCTCCGATGAGCGGGGAGACGTTGAGGGTCTGGGCGATCGCCAATGCTTCTGCTTCTGAACCCGGAAGCGGGGCAAGAGGCGTGGGGGGTTGTCCCGGCTTGAGGGCGATCGCAGGCATGGTGGGATTACCAACAATGAGAATGTCGTCGGAAGAAAGATCGTCGGAATGGCCCGAACGATCGCCCAACCGCGAGCCCGACCGCGAACCAGCCTCGTGAGACCGTTGACGCTGGGCATCCCGTTGCTCCGTTAAGGCAAGGGCCTGAATGGAAGGCGCAGTCAGCAACGTATGGCGTTCAATCAGAAACGCGCCATCCGCTGATTGCAGCGCCGGAAATGGCACGAGGAACAGCGACCCCTGGGGAATAAACAGCACCCGCTCACGGGCTGAGCGGGGTAGCAGGTCCGCAATGGGGTCAATGAGTACGCTGTGCAGGTCTTGTAGGGCGGAGAAATGACGCTGGCTGATCCGACTGCTGCTCGCCGTGGGGCGCTGTTTGGGGGCGGCCCCCTGGCCTTGCTTAGTCTGGGGCGCTAACCCAACCTCTAGAGACGGGCTTGGATGCGGTGTTGGCTCAGGGAGAGGGTCCACAAAACGAGAACCGCGATCGCCTCGACTGCGGCGCAGGCGACGACGGCAAATCACGTCCGCTTCAAAGCAACGGGAGAGCCGGACCAGATTGTCGAGGGATTGCTGCTGCTCAATCAGGGGCTGGAGGTCCGCTTGGCGATGGGACACCCTACCGTCCGGTTGGATGACCCAGATGTAGATGGCCGCTGGGACACCGAGCTGTTTGCCCTGGTGAACAAAATCATCCTGGGGGACAAGGGTGTATTCGACGAGAGTGGCCCGTTGCGATCGCGCAACTTTTTTCAGTGCTTGGAGGTTGGGCGGTTGGGCGGCCTGGGCGAGTAGCTGCGTGTGGGCTTCGCTGGGCTGAGTCTCCGAACGCTGGACCAGCAAATCAGCAAAGGCCCGACCTCGTCCCCACTCGGCGACTTCCAAGGCTTGCTCCGGCCGCTTTTGGGCAATCAACACCTGCTGCAGGAGATTGTAAGTTTTTGCCTGGGTGTCAAAGAGAGACACCTTATCCAAATCGCTGAGCCCTTGGCGCAGCTCATCCAGCACCGCCAATGTTGCGCGGAGCGTGGTTTCGGCTTCGGACAGGTTGCCCGCAGCGTAGAGGGCGTGGCCGAGGTTATTGAGGGTTGTGCTTTCGCTGGGGCGATCGCCCATCTCCCGCGAAATGGCCAAGCTGCGACGTAAAAAGGCCACAGCCTGGTCAAATTTTCCCTGGCTGTCATGAACCACGCCTAAACTGCCGAGCGCCTCGGCCTCGAGCTTGCGGTTGCCCAGTGTTTTTGAGGCGTCTAGGCTTTTCTGATAGTTCTGTTGGGCCTGGTCAAACTCGCCTTGGGCATGGTGGGCGGCCCCTAAATTGAGCCAGAGGCTGCCCTGCTGCAGGGTATTTTCCGTTTGGCGGGCGATCGCCAAGGCTTGTTCGTAAAGGGGAATGGCCTGCTCATATTTGCCCTGGCTAGCTTCCAGCGCGCC